>NZ_QFXN01000066.1:0-117806 GCF_003144775.1 Enterobacter sp. CGMCC 5087
AGACCTCCGTGACCTACCCAATCCTCTTCGCCGTCGGCGTGGCTATCACCCCGTGGCATGAACTGGTGGCGGCGTTCACCGTCAGCAACCTGCTGGTGATTGTCAGCACCGTTTCCGCACTGGTGGCGACCGGCTTCTTCGTCGGCAAAAAGATTGGTATGCACCCGATTGATGTCGCCATCGTCTCCTGCTGCCAGAGCGGCCAGGGCGGTACCGGCGACGTGGCGATCCTGACCGCAGGCAACCGCATGAGCCTGATGCCGTTCGCCCAGATTGCTACCCGTATCGGCGGAGCGATTAACGTCTCTGTCTCACTGCTGATTCTGGGCAACTTCCTCGTTTAAGTCTTCAGGAAAGAACAATGAAACTCGCAAGCTTTTTATACCAGGGAAAACGCAGCTACGGCATCGTCCAGGCCGACGGCGTGATTGATTTAGGCCGCCGTCTCGGCGACCGCTACAGCGACCTTAAGGCGCTGCTGCAGGGCAACGGGCTGGTGCAGGCCACCCGCTACCTGAACGACGCCGTGGACGTGCCGATGAGCGCCATCACCTTCTTACCGGTGATTGAGCAGCCGGAAAAGATCCTCTGCGTGGGCATGAACTATGCCGACAAGCGCAAGGAGTTTGACCAGCATAACCCGGCCCCGACGCTGTTTGTCCGCTTCCCGGATTCACAGACCGGCCACAACGAGCCGGTGCTGAAGCCGCGCCACTCCAGCGAATTCGACTATGAAGGCGAGCTGGCGGTGATCATCGGCAAAGGCGGGGAGAACATCAGCCGCGACGACGCCCTGCGCCACGTGGCGGGCTACAGCTGCTACATGGACGGCTCCGCCCGCGACTGGCAGCACACCTGGTTCACCGCCGGTAAAAACTGGCGCAAAACCGGCGCGTTTGGGCCGTGGATGGCGACGGCGGATGAGATCCCGGATCCGCACCAGCTTGCGATCCGCACCTGGCTGAACGGCCGCATGGTGCAGGAAGACAACACCAGCAGCATGATCCACAAGGTTGCGGAGCTGATCGAGTACATCAGCACCTTCACCCGCTTAAGTCCTGGCGATGTGATCATCACCGGATCCCCGGGCGGGGTGGGTAAAAAGCGTAACCCGCCGCTGTTTATGAAAGAGGGCGATCGCATTGAGGTGGAGATCGAGCATATCGGTCATCTGAGCAACGTGATCGTGGAAGCGCCAGCCGTCGGGCTTGCGGCAGCACACTAAGTAAGGCGGCATGAACAGTCAACCCATCGATTTTCGCCACACGCTGGTGGCGAAACATCCGGAACGCTTAAGTCAGATCCGTTATCTGCTGGCAGACAGCGGCCTTGGCCTGGACAACGACATCACGCTGTTCGTCGAAGCCTGGTCCGGCTCGCAGCTGGTGGGTTGCGCAGGGCTTGCCGCCAACGTCATCAAGTGCGTGGCGGTTAACGAGCAGCTTCGCGGCGAGAACCTCAGCGCGCGGCTGCTGGCAGAGGTGGAACATGCGGCGCTGGAGCGCGGCCATTTTCACCTCTTCCTCTGCACCCGTCCGTGCAACCGGGAGCGTTTTGCCCGCAGCGGCTTCTGGCCGATTGCCCAGAGCGGGAACAACGCCGTGCTGATGGAGAACACCCCGCAGGGGATCGCGCGCTACTGCCGTTCTCTGCGCGCGAACCGCAAGTGCGGGGAGAAGATTGGCGCCATCGTGATGAACGCCAATCCGTTCACCCTCGGCCACCGCCATCTGGTGGAGCAGGCGGCGGCGCAGTGCGACGCCCTGCACCTGTTCGTGGTGCGTGAAGACGCCTCGTTCTTCCCGTTCAGCGCGCGGCTCGAGATGGTGCGCGCGGGCGTGGCGCATCTGCCGAACGTGGTGGTGCATGAAGGCTCGCAGTACATCATCTCTCGCGCCACGTTTCCGGCCTACTTCCTGAAGGAGACCGGCAAAGTGCAGCAGGCGTGGAGCGAGATTGACGTGCTGATCTTCCGGGACTTTATCGCCCCGGCGCTCGGCATTACGCACCGCTTCATCGGTTCGGAGCCGTTCTGCGATATCACCCGCCAGTACAACCAGACACTGCACGACCTGCTGGCCTCGCATATCGAGGTGGTGGAAATGCCGCGCATCAAGGCCACCGGCAACGCCATATCGGCGTCCGAAGTGCGCCGATTACTGAAGACACAGCAGTTTTCCCGGATCCGGGAGATTGTCCCGGACTCCACCTTCGCGCATCTCGAAACGCATTACCGTGCGAGTGCGGAAGTCGCTTAACTACCAGGAATTTATCATGAAAATTGTAAGGGAGGCGCTGGCCGGAACGCAGGAGTCCAGCGACCTGATGGTGAAAATCGCGCCCGCTCACGGCGAGCTGGAGATCGTCATCCACAGCGAAGTGATTAAGCAGTTTGGCGAGCATATTCGCCAGGTGGTCAACGACACATTGCGCGCCATGAACGTGCACCAGGGATTAATCATTATTGAAGACAAAGGGGCGCTGGACTGTGTGATCCGCGCCCGCCTGCAAAGCGCGCTGATGCGTGCCGCCGATGAAAAGGCCATCAACTGGGAGGCGCTGAAATGAGCAAACTCCGCCGCAGCATGCTGTTCCTGCCGGGCGCCAACGCCGCCATGCTCTCCACCGCCTTTATCTACCGTCCCGACTCCATCATGTTTGACCTGGAGGATGCCGTTGCCCTGCGCGAGAAGGATACCGCGCGCATGCTGGTGTTCCACGCGCTGCAGCATCCGATGTATCAGGATATCGAAACCGTGGTGCGCATTAACCCGCTGAGCACGCCGTTTGGCCTGCTGGATCTGGAAGCCGCCGTGCGGGCAGGCGTGGATGTGATTCGTCTGCCGAAAACCGATACCCCGGACGACATCTACGAGCTGGAGGGCCACCTCGAGCGCATCGAGCAGGCGTGCGGCCGCGAGATCGGTTCCACCCGCGTGATGGCGGCGATTGAGTCGGCCATTGGCGTCATCAACGCCGTGGCGATTGCCCGCAGCTCTCCGCGCCTCATCGGCATTGCGCTGGCCGCCTTTGACTACGTGATGGACATGCAGACCGAGCGCGGCGACGGCACCGAGCTGTTCTACGCCCGCTGCGCCGTGCTGCACGCCGCCCGCGCGGCGGGTATCGACGCCTTCGACGTGGTGTGGTCAGACGTTAACGATGAGGCCGGGTTCCTGCGCGAGGTCGATCTGATCCGCAAGATGGGCTTCAACGGCAAATCGCTGATTAACCCGCGCCAGATTGACCTGCTGCACAACGCCTACGCCCCGACGCAGGAAGAGGTGGATCACGCCAGAAGGGTGATTGAGGCAGCAGAAGAGGGCGAGCGTAACGGCCTGGGCGTGGTGTCGCTTAACGGCAAAATGGTGGATGCACCGATTATTAACCACGCGCAGGTGGTGCTGGAGCGCGCGGCGGCTTCCGGCGTGCGTCGGTAAGGATAAGACAATGAATCAGACTGAACTTCTCCATGTGAATTTTCCCCATCTGCGGGACTTAAAACCCTTTGATACCGCCCACAGCACCACGCCGTGGCTGGCGGACAGCGATGCGAAGCACAGCCGCAAGCTCTGCGCCTCTGTTGAAGAGGCGGTTAAGCGCTGCGGCCTGCAGGACGGCATGACCATCTCCTTCCACCACGCGTTTCGCGAAGGCGACCGGGTGATCAACACCGTCGTGGCGCTGCTGGCGCGGATGGGCTTCAAAAACCTGACGCTGGCCTCCAGCTCGCTGATGACCTGCAACGACGCGCTGATCGAGCATATCGAAAGCGGCGTCATCACCCGGATTTACACCTCGGGCATGCGCGGCAGGCTGGCGGACGCCATCTCCCACGGGCTGATGGACGAGCCGGTGCAAATTCACTCCCACGGCGGGCGCGTGAAGCTGCTCCAGGACGGCGAGCTGAATATCGACGTGGCATTTCTCGGCGTGCCGTGCAGCGATGAGTTTGGCAACGCCAACGGCACGCACGGCAAATCGTGCTGCGGTTCCCTGGGCTACGCCATGGTGGACGCGCACTTTGCCCACAAGGTGGTGCTGCTGACTGAAGAACTGGTGCCGTTTCCCAATATGCCCGCCAGCCTGGTGCAGGACCAGGTGGACTACATCGTGCAGGTAGAAAGCGTGGGCGACCCGGCGAAAATTAGCGTCGGCGCGGCGCGCGTCACCAGCAACCCGCGCGAGCTGATGATCGCCCGCTATGCGGCGGATGTGATCGAGCATTCCGGCTACTTCAAACCGGGCTTCTCGATGCAGACCGGCTCCGGCGCGGCGGCCACGGCCTGCACCCGCTTTATGGAAGAGAAGATGGAGCGCGGCGGCGTGAAGGCGCGCTTTGCGCTCGGCGGCATCACCGGCAGCCTGGTGGATCTGCACGAGAAGGGGCTCATCGAAAAGCTGCTCGATACCCAGTGCTTTGACGGTCAGGCGGCGGCCTCGCTGGCGCGTAACCCGAACCACGTGGAGATCTCCACCAACGTCTACGCCAACCCCGGCAGCAAGGCGGCAAGCTGCGACCAGCTCGACGTGGTGATCCTCAGCGCCCTGGAGATCGACGTCGAGTTCAACGTCAACGTCATCACCGGCTCAGACGGCGTGATGCGCGGCGCGTCCGGCGGGCACTGCGACGTGGCCGCCGCGGCGAACCTGACCATTGTGGTCGCGCCGCTGCTGCGCAGCCGCATTCCGACGGTGGTGAAGCGCGTTACCACGCGCCTTACGCCGGGGGAGAGCATCGACGTGCTGGTCACCGATCACGGTATTGCGGTCAACCCGGCGCGCCCGGAAATCCGCGAGCGGCTGCTGGAGGCCGGGCTGAAGGTTGTGGATATCAACGCGCTGTATGAACGGGCGATCTCCCTGACCAGCGTCCCGAAACCGATTGAGTTCACCGACAAAATCGTCGGGGTGATCCGCTACCGCGACGGCAGCGTGATCGACACCGTGCGACAGGTGAAGGAGGATGTATGACTTTAGCGACACCCGTGCGGGCGGGTGTCAGCCTTGACGAACTGCTGGCGGCGAAAGAGCGCCGCGCAGCGCGCCAGGCTGACATGCTTGAGCACTATCAACAACCGGTGATCTCCCTCACGCTGGTCACGCCGGGGGAAATCAAGGACAGCCTGCGCTACCGCAATACCATGGGCGTGGCGCTGCAGATGTGCGACCAGCTGCTGTGGGAAAACCGCTGGCAGGTGCTGGACCGCCAGGTGCTGTGGCTCCCGACCGGGCCGGAAGCCCTGTGGTGCGTGGCCCATCCTGCGGTGGAAATCAAAGCGCACTGCGCGGAGCTGGAGCAGACGCACCCGCTCGGCAGGCTGTGGGATCTGGATGTGATCTGCCCGCAGCACGGCCACGTCGGGCGACAGTCGCTGGGGAGCAATCTCAGGCGCTGCCTGATCTGCGACGAGCCCGCGCATGCCTGTTCCCGTTCGCGCAATCACCCCATTGAGCAGGTGGTTTCCCGCGTGGAGAAGACGATCGATGACTGGTTTGCTCGCGACTAAACCGCGCCCGGCTGACGTGCCCGCGCTTGCCGAAGCGGCGCTGTGGCAGGAGCTGGAGCTGACGCCCAAGCCGGGGCTGGTGGACAGGCTCAACAACGGTTCCCATCGCGATATGGACCACGCGCTGTTCGTCCGCAGCATTGCGGCGATTACGCCGTGGTTTTCGCGCTTTACCGAGCTGGGTCGCGCGCATGCGGATAAACCGGCTGGGGAACAGCTAAGGATTCTCCGCCCGATGGGGCTGGCCTGCGAGCAGGCGATGTATGTCGCAACGAACGGAGTGAACACCCACAAGGGCGGCATTTTTGCCCTGGGGTTACTGTGCTTCGCCGCCGGGCGTGTGAAAAATGTCTCCGCAGAGAGCCTCTGCTGTGAGGTGAGTAACATCTGCCGCGGGCTGGTGTCGCGGGAGCTGGCCGCACGCAGCGGACAGGCGACGGCGGGCGAGCGGCAGTTTAAGCAGTACGGCTTAACCGGCGCGCGCGGTGAGGCGGAGAGCGGCTTTGCGACGGTGCGTCAGGCGCTGGCGCAGTGGAATGGACATTCACTTCACGGCCTGCTGTTACGCCTGATGGCGGTCAATCAGGACAGTAATCTCGTGTCGCGCGGCGGCATGGAAGGGCTGCGCTACGTTCAGGGCTACGCGCGTGAATTGCTGGCAAGTGGCTGGGATCGCGAGGCGCTGTTTAAGATGGATAAGGCATTGATTGAACGAAATCTGAGCCCGGGCGGCAGCGCGGATTTGCTGTCGGTGGGGTGGGTGCTTTCTGCAATAAAATAGCCGGGTGGCGGCTTCGCCTTACCCGGCCTACGGTCTGGTTTTGTAGGCCCGGTAAGCGCAGCGCCACCGGGCACAACAATCAATGCGCGATCGGCTGCGCACCGTGCGGTTCACGCACGTGCTTGTACTTGAACAGTGCGATGAACGCGAAGAACAGCACCAGCGAGTACGCCGCGAAGATCAGCCACACCGGCTGCCAGTTGGTGATGCCGTTGGTGGTGTACATCTCAACCACTTTACCGCTTACCACGCCGCCCAGAATACAGCCGAAGCCGTTGGTCATCATCAGGAACATACCCTGTGCGCTGGCGCGGATTTCAGGCTTCACCTCTTTTTCCACAAACACCGAACCAGAGATGTTGAAGAAGTCGAAGGCGCAGCCGTAAACAATCATCGACAGCACCAGCAGCACCGTGCCGAACGGGCTTGGGTCGCCGTAGGCGAACAGACCGAAGCGCAGCATCCACGCCGCGATACTGATCAGCATGACGTTCTTGATGCCGTAGCGGCTCAGGAAGAACGGGATGGTCAGGATGAACAGCGTCTCAGAGATCTGAGAGATGGACATCATCACCGACGCATGCTCAACGATAAAGCTGCCGGAGAACAGCGGGTTGTTATCGAAGCTGTGCAGGAAGGTGTTGCCGAACATGTTGGTGATCTGCAGCTCCGCGCCCAGCAGCATGGAGAAGATAAAGAAGATCGCCATGCGTTTGTTTTTAAACAGCGCGAACGCGTCCAGGCCGAGCATGGTGCTCCAGCTCTGGTTTTTCTGCTGGTTAGAAACCGGAATGGTTGGCAGCGTCAGGGTGAAGATCGCCAGCAGCACGGAGAGCGCTGCGCCGATATAGAGCTGCATATGGCTCAGTTCGAAGCCCGCGAAGCTCACGCCCCACATCGCCATGATAAAGCCGATGGTGCCCCAGATACGGATTGGCGGGAAATCGGTCACGATATCCATATCCGCGGACTTCAGGCGGTAGTAGGAGATGGTGTTGATCAGGCCAAGCGTTGGCATATAGGCCAGCGAGTTGAGCAGAATCACCATGAACATCGCCCCCGGCGTGGTCACCTGGGCTGCCATAAACAGCGTCCCCGCGCCCACCAGGTGGCAAAGCATGTACAGCCATTTGGCGCTTAACCATTTATCCGCCACGATCCCCAGTAGCGTTGGCATGAAGACAGCCGCAATACCGAGCGAGCTGTAGACGGCACCGATTGACGCACCATCGAACTTGAGCGTCACAAACATATAGGAGCCGAGTGTAGTCAGCCAGCTACCCCACAGGCAGAACTGCAGAAACGACAATATTTTAAGCTGCAGCTTAAGGTTCATGTTACTTTCCTCACAAGTGAGCGGGAGATATGTTGTTTTGGGAACATTCAGGGTTGTTATTTGATGCAATTCTATCAGTTGGCAACGATATGTTTTGTTACCTCCCGCAAAAAAATGCAATCCACATTAATTTGCAGTTTGGATTGTGATGCAAATAACATTTTCGTATGGGTGGGGTTGGACAGGTGCGGCCTGATGCCCTCACCCTGACCCTCTCCCACAGGGAGAGGGGAAACAGAACACCTTCTCCCAGAGGGGAGAAGGTGTGCCGATCACCGGCGACGGTAGTTCTTCTGCGCCGTATTCACCTTATACAGATAGCGACGGGATTCCGCAGACGGGTGGCGGGTGGTGAGGGTAGAGTAGACATCCCCCGGCGCCATGCTGTTGATGATGTTCGCGGCCTGCACTTTGTCATTTGAGAAGACGCGCAGCACGCTGCCCGCGCCGCCGTTATAGGCGGTGATCACCGCATAGCGGCGCGACGTTGGGTTATCAATTCCGCCCAGGTAGACATTGTTCAGCATCGCCAGATAGGCCGTGCCGGTATCAATGTTGCTCTGCGGGTCGAACAGATAGCTGCGGCTCGGCGTGCCGGATTTACCCTGCGCGCGGAAGACGTCTTTACCGGCGCTGTGCTGCACAACCTGCATCAGCCCCAGGGCATCGGAACGGCTTACCGCATACGGGTTAAACGAGGATTCGGTCTGCATAATCGCCAGGATCAGCGACTCATCCACGCCGTATTTACGCGAGGCCTGACGCACCATGCCCAGATACTTATGCGCACGCTTGTCGAGGTGGTTCGGGACGAGGTTGATGGTGACGCTGTAGATAATCTTCAGACCGTTAGAGCGGCTTTTCAGGCGCGTTTGCAGCAGGTAGTCGGCAAATTTCGTGGCACGACCTTCCCAGCGGATCGGCTGACCGGTCTGATCGACAACCTGGCCGTACAGGAACGGCTCTTTCGAGATCGTGATATCGTCGGCATCGGAGTAGAGATCGATAGATCCCGGATCGTCACCCATCAGCAGGGTTTTGACGATCGCCTGACGCAGTCTTGCCGCAGGGTCGGTGCCTGCGATGGTTTCAACCGTGATCGTACCCTCATCAAAGTTGATGTGGCTTCGGGTCTGATAGGCGTCGGTGTACTTAACGTAGTCCTTAGGTCCGGCAATAAGAACTTCGTTAAATCCCCATATGTTCTCGATGTTGTGGGCAAACTGCCCCATCAAAATGTCAAAACCGTTGGTGTCCTTGATCCAGGCTTCGTTGTAATCTTCGCCTTTTTTTGACGAACACGAGACAAGCAACGGCGCAACAAGGGCTAGCGCTAAAAGTTTTTTCATCATTCCGGGAGTGCGTGTTGTGTTTGCTTTAACGGCGGGGTTTCCCCCGCACGCTGTTATTTTTCCGGTGGCGTATAGCCTTCGATGTGCACGTCTTTACCTTCGAACAGGAAGCTCACCATCTCCTGCTCCAGCAGCTTGCGGTGTTCCGGGTTCATCATGCTGAGTTTTTTCTCGTTGATCAGCATGGTCTGCTTTTTCTGCCACTGTCCCCAGGCTTCTTTGGAAATTTCATTGTAGATGCGTTTACCCAGGTCGCCCGGATAAAGCTGGAAATCCTGGCCTTCAGCGTCACGCTGCAGGAAAGTACAAAAAATCGTTCTGGCCATACTCATTCCTCTTTTTCTTGTCGATGCTAAACCATTGCACCGGCACGTAATTGCTGTAACAGGCGCTCCACGGGAGCCGCCAGTCCGACTGATGGCGGTTGCGCTAAGTTATACCAGAGAGCGGTGCCTTCATCCATGCACGAGGCAAATGACGACACGGGAAGCCACATGGGTACAATATCCAGGTGGAAATGGCTGAACGTATGGCGAAACGCGGTCAGCTGCGTCAGGTTATCGGCAGCAATCCCGCGCTGTTTAAGCCATTCACGCAGCAAATCTTCATCTTCAAACTGTGGGAAGCAGTATAGACCACCCCACAGACCGCTCGGTGGACGCTGGGCGAGGAAGACCTCGTCGCCGTGCTGCATCAGCAGCATATAGCCGGTGCGCTCCGGCAGCGTCTGTTTGGGTTTCTTACCCGGATATTGCGCCCATGAATGGTTGGCATACGCCACGCAGAGATTATTCACCGGGCAGAGTTCGCATTTTGGTTTTGAGCGCGTGCAGACCATCGCGCCGAGATCCATCATCGCCTGGTTGAAACGCTCGACGCCGTTGGCCGGGGTGACCGCTTCACTTATTTCCCAAAGACGTTTCTCAACGTCCTTCTTCCCCGGCCAGCCGTCGACGGCGTAGCAGCGTGCCAGCACGCGCTTCACGTTGCCGTCGAGGATCGGGAAATGCTTGCCTAAAGACAGGGAGAGAATGGCGCCTGCGGTTGAACGTCCGACGCCGGGGAGATCGGCCACCTCATCGAAGGTTTCCGGAAATTTCCCGTTGTGGCGCATGGCAACCTGCTGTGCGGCCTTGTGAAGGTTACGCGCGCGGGCGTAATAGCCAAGACCGGTCCACAGGTGCAGGACCTCGTCCAGCGGCGCGTTGGCCAGATCGGTCACCGTCGGGAAGCGCGCCATAAAACGCTCGAAGTAAGGTATAACCGTGGCGACCTGCGTTTGTTGCAACATCACCTCGGAGAGCCATACTTTGTAAGGCGTTTTTTCAATTTGCCAGGGCAGGGTTTTACGCCCGTATTTGTCGTACCAGTCCAGCACCTGGGCTGAAAATTGAGAGGCTTGCATGGTCATCGATTCGCATAATCAGGGACGCAGATTGCAGCACAGCGTCAATCTGCTGTAAACCGGATCTTTCCCATGCTTGCATAGAAGCCTTAACTTTGGATAATGCCCGTTTCCCGAACATTCTCACAAGCAGACAACTCTTTTATGAAAAACGACGTCATTTCACCGGAATTTGATGAAAACGGTCGCCCGCTGCGCCGTATTCGCAGCTTTGTCCGCCGTCAGGGTCGCCTGACAAAAGGGCAGCAACATGCGCTGGACAACTACTGGCCGGTGATGGGCGTTGAGTTCAGCGAGCAGCCTCTGGACTTTACTGAACTGTTCGGCCGCGAAGCACCCGTCACGCTGGAGATCGGCTTCGGTATGGGGGCCTCGCTGGTGACCATGGCGAAAGCTCGCCCGGAGCAGAACTTCCTCGGTATCGAAGTCCACTCCCCGGGCGTCGGTGCGTGTCTGGCAACGGCCCATGAAGAGGGCGTTGAGAACCTGCGCGTGATGTGTCACGACGCGGTGGAAGTGCTGTACAAAATGATTCCTGACAATTCTTTAACCATGGTTCAGCTCTTTTTCCCTGACCCGTGGCACAAAGCGCGTCATAATAAACGCCGTATCGTTCAGGCGCCGTTTGCCGAGCTGGTTAAAAGTAAGCTTAAGCTGGGCGGTGTCTTCCATATGGCGACCGACTGGGAACCGTATGCGGAACATATGCTGGAAGTGATGTCGTCGCTGGACGGTTACAAAAACCAGTCTGCGAGCAACGACTATGTACCGCGTCCGGAATCGCGTCCGGTAACGAAATTTGAACAGCGTGGCCATCGTCTTGGTCACGGTGTATGGGACTTAATGTTCGAGAGGGTGAAATAATGGCAAAGAATCGTAGCCGTCGTCTGCGTAAAAAGATGCACATCGAAGAATTCCAGGAAGTGGGCTTCTCCGTTGCGTGGCGTTTCCCGGAAGGCACCAGCGTTGAGCAGATCGATCAGGACGTGGATGCGTTCATCAACGAGGTGATCGAGCCAAACAAACTGGCCTTCGACGGTAGCGGCTACCTGGCCTGGGAAGGTCTGATCTGCACCCAGGAAGTGGGTAAATGCACCGAAGAACATCAGGCTCTGGTCCGTAAATGGCTTGAAGACCACAAGCTCGAAGATGTCCGCGTCAGCGAACTTTTCGACGTTTGGTGGGACTAATAAAGCAGTAAGGGGCCAGCATTAGCTGGCCCATTTTGTCTGAGGGAGTGTTTAAGATGCGCAAAACGTTGCTGGCTGTTGCTTTGATGGCAACCGGATTCACCGCCCATGCGGATTATCAATGTAGCGTCACCCCGCGTGATGACGTGGTATTAAGCCCGCAAACCGTGCAGGTCAAAGGCGAGAACGGCAATCTGGTGATTACGCCGGATGGTAACGTGACGTTTAACGGCAAGCCGCAAAACCTGACTGCCGCGCAGCGCGAGCAGGCGAAGGATTACCAGGCTGAGCTGCGTACCGCACTGCCGTGGATCAACGACGGCGCGCTGACCCGCGTTGAGAAAAGCCGCGTCGCGCTGGATAAGATCATCACCAAAGAGGTGGGTGAGAGCAGCAACATGCGCACCCGCCTGACGAAGCTGGACAAGCAGCTTAAAGAGCAGATGAACCGCATTATCGAGACGCGCACCGACGGCCTGACGTTCCACTACAAGGCGATTGATCAGGTCCGCGCTGACGGGCAGCAGCTGGTGAATCAGGCGATGGGCGGCATCCTGCAGGACAGCATCAACGAAATGGGGGCGAAAGCCGTGCTGAAAGGCGGCGGTAACCCGCTGCAGGGCGTGCTGGGCAGCCTGGGCGGCTTGCAGACCTCCATTCAGAACGAGTGGAAGAACCAGGAAGATGATTTCCAGCAGTTCGGCAAAGACGTGTGTAAACGCGTGGTGTCGCTGGAAGATAGCCGGAAGGCGCTGGTGGGGACGCTTAAGTAAGATCTCTGCGCGCTGGGCCCCTCACCCCGGCCCTCTCCCCATGGGAGAGGGTGTAATCGTTCCCTCTCCCTGTGGGAGAGGGTTAGGGTGAGGGCATCAGGCATTGCAGTCGTTGCAGAATAGCTATCAACACCTCCTCCTCATTAGCCCTGAATTCGTTATTCCAGAACCGTAAGACTTCCCATCCGTTCGCATTCAAAAACTCGGTACGTCGTGAATCATACTTCTCTTTATTCTGATGCTGACCCCCGTCCAGCTCAACGATCAGCTTCGCCTTAAAGCAGGCGAAATCCACGATGTACGGACCAATAGGCATCTGCCGACGAAACTTATACCCAAAGAAGCGACTACCCCTGAGCAAATACCAGAGGCGTAATTCTTCGGGCGTCATTTGTTTGCGGAGTTGTTTTGATTTTTCCATCCCCGCACTCTGCCAGCCTTTCCCTCAGCCGGCAGAGCGGGATGCAAAATCCTGAATAAGCCTTCAGGATTCTTCGGCGAGAAACAGCTCAAGAAGGGAGTTTAAGAACAGCTTGCCGTGCTCGGTGATCTGCCAGTATTCCTCACTCTCGGTGAGATACCCCTGGGCCAGCGCTTCGTCGATCTGCGGGCGAATCACCGACTCCGGCAGCCCGGTGTAACGCGCAAATTCCGCGCGCGGCGCGGCTTCCAGCAGACGGAAGCGGTTCATAAAGAACTCAAACGGCTTATCCGCCGCCTCAACGTCGTGCTGACGCTCCAGGTAGCGGCCTTCCATGTATCCGCGCGGGTGGCGGGTTTTGGCGGTGCGCAGAATGCGCCCGTCCGGGAAGGTCACCTTGCCGTGCGCGCCGCAGCCAATTCCCAGGTAGTCGCCAAAGCGCCAGTAGTTCAGGTTGTGCTGGCACTGATAGCCCGGCTTCGCATACGCGGACGTTTCATATTGCTGATAGCCCGCAGCGGTTAGAAGCCTGTGACCCTGCTCGAAGATATCCCAGAGCGCGTCGTCGTCCGGCAGCACCGGCGGGCGGGAACCGAACAGCGTGTTTGGCTCAATGGTGAGCTGATACCACGACAGGTGCGGCGGGTTCAGTTCGATCGCCTGGCGCAGGTCGTCCAGCGCCTCTTCCAGCGACTGATCCGGCAGGCCGTGCATCAAATCGAGGTTGAAGCTGCGAAGGCCCAGCCCGGTCGCCAGATTTGCCGCGCGCTTCGCCTCTTCCGGGCCGTGAATGCGCCCCAGCCGTTTTAGCTTCGGCTCGCTAAAGCTCTGCACGCCGATGGAGATGCGGTTCACGCCCGCGCGCTGATACTCGACGAAACGGTCGGCCTCAACGGTGCCGGGGTTGGCTTCCATCGTAATTTCCGCATCCCCCGCCAGGTTCAGGCGCGCACGCACCCCGTCCAGCAGCGTCTGCATTGCCGGGCCGGACAGCAGGCTCGGCGTACCGCCACCAATGAAAATGGTCTTAACTTCACGCCCCTGTGCGTAAGCGACATCGGCGTCCAGGTCGGCCAGCAGATGCGCAACGTAGTCATCGTGCGGCACTTCGCCCTTCAGCGCGTGCGAGTTGAAATCGCAGTACGGGCATTTCTGCACGCACCACGGGATGTGAATATACAGACTCAGAGGCGGCAAATTAGCCATTACGCAGTGCTTCCAGTAACAGTTTCAGCGCGCGTCCACGGTGGGAAATCGCGCTTTTCTCTTCGCGGGTCAGTTCCGCAGCGGTTTTGCCCTCGGTCGGGACAAAGAAAATCGGATCGTAGCCAAAGCCGCCGTTGCCAGCCGCTTCACGGGTAATCACGCCCGGCCAGCTGCCGTGGCAGACGATCGGCGTCGGGTCTTCCGCGTGGCGTATATAGACCAGCACGCAGTGGAACTGCGCGGTGCGCTGTTCGTCCGGTACGTCTTTCAGGGCGACAAGCAGCTTTTCCAGATTCTGCTGGTCGGTGGCGTCAACGCCGGAATAGCGCGCAGAGTAAATCCCCGGTGCACCGCCGAGAAAATCCACGGCCAGGCCGGAGTCGTCGGCAATCGCGGGCAGGCCGGTAATCTGCGCTGCGTGACGCGCTTTCAGGATCGCGTTTTCGATAAACGTCAGCCCCGTCTCTTCGGCGGACTCCACGCCAAGATCGGTCTGGGCGACCACGTTCAGCCCAAAATCATTTAATAGCGAGGCCAGCTCGCGCACTTTACCGGCGTTGCCGGTCGCGAGAACAACTTTCTGCATGGTTTAGTCCTGTTCTTTCAGAACCGCGACTTCCGTCGGGATAGATTGCGGATTAAGGATTTTTACCTGTTTATGTCGCCCAAGTTCACCTTTTTCAATGATTACCTGGCTTTTGGCGACGCGAAACTGTTTTGCCAGATATTTAGTCAGATGCGCGTTCGCCTGGCCGTCAACCGGCGGGGCGGTGATGGCGACTTTTAACTCGTCGCCATGCAGCCCGACAATACCGTCACGGCTGGCTTTTGGCTGAATGTACAGCCGCAAAACCAGCCCGTCAGCGCAGGTGCTTACGGCACTCATAGCGCCATCCACAGCCCCGGCAGCAGCATATCGCCCGTGGACTGTAACAGCTCAGCGATCCCCATATTAACCACGTACAGCAGCAGAACCAGGATCATCGGCGAGAAATCAATACCGCCCATCGAAGGCAGCAGGTTGCGAATCGGACGCAGCAGCGGCTCGGCCAGTTGGATCAGCGCATATTCTACCGGACTACGGCCCTGGCTTACCCAGCTCATGATGGCCATGACCAGCAGCACCCAGAAAATCAGCAGGCCGATGGTTTTGATTAAAATCAGGACCGCAGCAATCCAGATAATCGGCTGGAAGGTGATGACCATAAACAGCACAATCGCTTTGATAACGCTCAGAATAAACGCCACCAGCAGAGACGAACTGTCGATGGGACCCATCGCCGGGATAATACGGCGCAGCGGTCCGACAACAGGTTGCGTGATTTTCACGACAAACTGCGAGAACGGATTGTAAAAATCACAGCGGGCCCACTGCATCCAGACGCGCAGCAAAAGCGCCATCGTATACAGCTCAAGCACTGTTGAGAGCAGGAAAGTCAACGTCTTCATGGCGTTCCTCAGGTTTCCTTATTATTTTGAGTAGTCGCGCGCACCGAAAATTGCCGTGCCGATGCGCACCATAGTGCTGCCTGCCGCGATGGCGGCTTCCATATCATCCGACATGCCCAGTGAAAGCGTGTCTACCGTGTTATAGCGCGCTTTAAGCGCCTCAA
Organism: Enterobacter sp. CGMCC 5087; assembly: GCF_003144775.1. Lineage (NCBI taxonomy): Bacteria > Pseudomonadati > Pseudomonadota > Gammaproteobacteria > Enterobacterales > Enterobacteriaceae > Enterobacter > Enterobacter sp. CGMCC 5087. The sequence continues at coordinate 15,588 of NZ_QFXN01000066.1, forward strand.
ATGCTACAGCCATTTGCTGTGCCACGGCAAACTGCCTTTCATAACTTGACTCAGGCGCAGGAATTGCCATCAGCCCGCGCAGGGTTAAGCGTGGCAGTTCGGCCACCTCGGCGGCCAGCGCATCCAGCTCGCTCAGCGCAATGCCGGACTTGCTGTTTTCGTCGCTGATGTTGACCTGAATAAGCACATTAAGCGCTGGCATTTCTGCCGGACGCTGGTCATTCAGGCGGGTAGCAATACGCAGGCGATCGATGGTGTGGCACCAGTCGAAGTGTTCTGCCACCAGACGGCTTTTGTTCGACTGCAGGGGGCCAATAAAGTGCCACTGCAGATCCGTATTCCCCTGTTCCTGGAAGTAGCGAATTTTATCCACGCCTTCCTGAACGTAGTTTTCACCAAACGCCCGCTGGCCTGCATCAATGGCTTCTGCGATGGCGCTCGCAGGCTTGGTTTTGCTGACTGCAAGCAGCGTAATTTCTTCTGAAGCACGGCCGCAGCGCGCTGCGGCGGCTGAGATTTTGTCCCGGACCTGTGCCAGGTTATGCGCAATGTCGTTCATTTTCCGAGGAGTAGTCTATGGATGTGGAAGAAATTGTGGCCCTTAGTGTAAAGCATAACGTCTCCGATCTACACCTGTGCAGTGATTCGCCACCGCGCTGGCGCAGATTAGGTCGGCTTGAACCCGCTCCCTTTCCGCCTCCCGATGTCGGAGCGTTATTAAAAGCGTGGCTCAACGATGAGCAGCAGGGGATATGGTGGGCAAAGGGGCAGGTGGATTTTGCCGCGACGGTAACGGGAGGCCAGAGGCTGCGCGGCAGTGCCTTTAAGCAGATGAGAGGTGTCTCTTTGACGCTGCGGCTGTTGCCGCGTAGCTGCCCACAGCTCTCTTCGCTGGGCGCGCCGCGGGCGATCCCGGAACTGTTGTCCAATGACGCCGGGCTGATTCTGGTCACGGGGGCGACCGGCAGCGGCAAATCCACTACGCTGGCGGCGATGGTCGATTTTCTCAACCACCATGCTGACGGCCATATACTCACGCTTGAAGATCCGGTGGAGTTTATCTACCAGAGCGAACGTAGCCTGATCCAGCAGCGGGAAATAGGTCAGCACAGCCCGTCATTTGCTGAAGCGCTGCGCAGCGCCTTACGCCAGGATCCGGACGTTATTCTGCTGGGGGAGCTGCGCGACAGCGAAACGATCCGCCTGGCGCTAACGGCGGCGGAAACCGGACACCTGGTGCTGGCGACGCTGCATACGCGCGGGGCATCGCAGGCGATTGAACGGCTGGTCGATACGTTCCCGGCGCAGGAGAAAGATCCGGTGCGTAACCAGCTGGCCGGCAGCCTGCGGGCGGTGCTGGCGCAGAGGCTGCTTCCCGATCTACAGGGCGGGCGCGTCGCGTTGTATGAACTGCTGGTGAACACAGCGGCGGCGGCGAATCTGATTCGCGAAGGGAAAACGTGGCAACTGCCCGGGATCATTCAAACCGGTCAGCAGGCAGGAATGCAGAACTTTGACCAGAGCCTGGCGGAGAGACGGGCGCAGGGGCGGCTGTAGGCCCCTGTGGTTAAAAGCCCTGTTCGAAATAGCTTTCGAGGATAATCACGGCAGAAGCGGAGTCCACGCTGCCTTTGTTGAGCGCACGGAAGCCGCCGTGCTCAAACAGGCCGGCACGCGCTTCGACGGTGCTGAGACGCTCGTCGTGAAGCTTCACGGAGACGCCAAAGCGGCCATGGATTTTATTGGCGAACTTACGCGCCCGGGCGGTAAGCGGCTGTTCTGTGCCGTCCATGTTCAGCGGGAGCCCAACAATCACGTCATCCGGCTGCCACTCTTTAAGCAGACGTTCGATAAGATTCCAGTCTGGCGTGCCGTCATTGGCCTTCAGGGCCGTAAGCGGACGCGCGGTACCGGTGATGCGCTGACCCACGGCGACGCCAATGCTTTTGGTACCAAAATCGAAGGCCAGAAGCGTTCCGCTCATCAGGCGTGCCCCGCTACGCCAGGCATGGTCAGGATATCAATGCCAATCAGCTTCGCCGCGTCGCGCCAGCGATCGGCGATAGGGGTTTTAAACAGGATATTCATGTCCGCAGGCGCGGTAAGCCAGGCGTTATCGAGGATCTCTTGCTCAAGCTGGCCTTTCTCCCACGACGAATAGCCCAGCGCCACCAGCACTTCAGAAGGCTGCTCAGCGGTGCCCAGCGTTTCAAGCACGTCGCGCGAGGTTGTGATGACGGTGTTATCCGAAATTCGAATGCTTGAAGAGAATACCGGCGGCGTATGCAGGATAAAGCCGCGATCTTCTGCAAGAGGTCCACCCAGCATCACCGGTTTATCAAGCCGGATTTCCGGCAGTCGCGCTTCAGCCGGTATTTTCAGCTTGTCCAGAATCCCTTCAACCTGAAGATTTTCCAGCGGTTTATTAATGATAATACCCATCGCGCCGTCTTCATTGTATTCACAAATATAAACCACGGCGCGGCGAAAAATCGGGTCCTGGAGAGCAGGCATGGCAATAAGAAAGTGATGCTGTAAATTCATTGTCAGAGGTACTGTTTCCTGGTTTAAAAAGCGACAGCGCCCAGTATGGGGACAAACTCAGGCGCTGTCACTAATAGTATTGTTAGGTTATTTTTGTAAACGTTTTTCGATAGCGTCCATCAGCATTCCGGTGATCGAAATCGGGAATTCCGCTTCAATTTCACGAATGCAGGTCGGGCTGGTGACGTTCACTTCGGTCAGACGATCGCCGATGATATCCAGGCCAACGAAGATCAGGCCTTTGGCTTTCAGCGTCGGGCCAACGCGGCGGGCAATTTCCCAGTCGCTTTCGGTCAGCGGGCGCGGCTCACCGCGGCCACCGGCTGCCAGGTTCCCACGAGTTTCGCCACCCTGCGGGATACGCGCCAGGCAGTAAGGAACCGGTTCGCCATCTACCACCAGAACGCGCTTATCGCCGTCTTTAATCGCCGGAATATAGTTCTGCGCCATGCAGTAACGCGTGCCCAGTTCGGTCAGCGTTTCGGCAATCACGCCAATGTTCGGGTCGCTCTCCTTAACGCGGAAAATCGACGCGCCGCCCATGCCGTCCAGCGGCTTCATGATGATATCGCCGTGCTTCTGCCAGAATTCCTTCAGCTGCGCTTTGCTGCGGGTCACCAGGGTTTCCGGCGTCAGGTCAGAGAACCAGGCGGTGTAGAGCTTCTCGTTGCAGTCGCGCAGGCTCTGCGGCTTGTTGACGATCAGCGTGCCTTTCTCTTCTGCACGCTCAAGGATGTAGGTGCTGTAAATGTATTCGGTGTCGAACGGCGGATCTTTACGCATCAGGATGACGTTGAGATCGGCCAGGGCAATATCCTGCTCGGTGCCGAACTCGTACCATTTGTCGTAGTTCTGCTCGACGTTAACGATGCGGGTGCGGGCGCGAGCTTCACCGTTGATCAGGTAAAGATCGTTCATCTCCATATAGTGGAGTTCATAGCCGCGACGCTGCGCTTCCAGCAGCATGGCGAAGCTGGAATCTTTCTTGATGTTAATGTTTGCGATGGGGTCCATCACGATGCCGAGCTTGATCATGTTCTTCTCCGTTAATGCTTCAACCCAGATCGCCAAACCGTACCTGTAGCGCGGTAATGGCCGTGAGTGCCGTTGTCTCAGTGCGCAGAACGCGAGGTCCCAACAGAATATCAGTAAACTGGTAACGTGCCGTCATCGCAATTTCATCCGCCGACAGGCCGCCTTCGGGGCCAATCAGCAGGCGTACGCGCTCAACGGGCAGGGGCAGCGTATTGATGCTGGCGCTGGCGCGCGGATGAAGATTGAGCTTCAGCCCGCTCTCCTCTTCTGCACACCAGTCCTCCAGATCCATCGCCGGGCGGATCTCCGGAATACGGTTGCGGCCACTCTGTTCGCAAGCCGCAATGGCAATTTTCTGCCACTGCTGGATCTTTTTGTTCAGACGTTCCGCATCCAGTTTAACGCCGCAGCGCTCAGAAAAAAGTGGCGTAATGAGGCTTACACCCAGTTCAATGGATTTCTGAATCGTGAATTCCATTTTCTCGCCGCGCGACATCACCTGGCCCAGATGGATGTGCAGCGGTGATTCCCGGTCATCCACTTCGCCACGCAGGACGCTAACGTGTACGCTTTTTTTATCAGACCGCGTGATTTCCGCGTCGAAAACCTGGTTCGAGCCGTCGAACAGCTGTATTGCCTGGCCTGCGCCCATGCGCAGCACGCGGCCAACGTGGTTGGCGGCGTCATCAGACAGGGCGATTTCGCAGCCTGCGGTAATCAGTTCAGGATGGTAAATGCGGGGAATGCGCATAGTCAGAAATTCCATGTGTCATGCGATATAAGCGAATTGCCGTAGTGTAGGTTAGCTCTTTTGCGCCTGGCAAGCCCGCTGGACGTAAGGGTTGTGATTCCCCTGGACTCTGGCGATACGTTCGTCGCGCTGGCATTCCCACTCCGTCACCGGGTACTGCTTGTCCCAGGCGTTGAACAGTTGCGTCTGCTGGCGGGAGAGGTTGAGGTTGTAACGGTCACGCATATAGAAGTAGGTGCGGGCAATGCTGCCGCGCGCGCGGGCAGGGGGCTCGGCGACTTTCTCTTTAAAATCAACCTTCATACCGCACTGGCCGTACTGGCCTTCGCCACCGTTCCACTGGCTGTACATGAAATTACCCCGGTCTCCGTTCACTTCACCTACGGCAGGCTGCAGGTTATGCATATCGCTTTCCATCTGGCGATAAACCGGATCTTTGGCGCAGTTTTTACGTCCGCCATCCTGCCAGCACTGGCGCTGGTGGCCAAACTGCCAGGCCGGAACGACATGTTCCCATTCAATGCGGCTGGCGCGGTTTTCGTTTTTACGCACCTTATAGCCGCAGGACTCAAGGTCAACGACCCCTTTTTTACCCTGCCAGTTAATTTTACAGCCGCAGTAGAAATCCCCCGGCACATCGGCGTTTACCTTCACGCCTGCTGCCTTGGCCTGGGAAAAACTGTTGATACCGTCGGCCAGAGCATGGCCTGAGAGCGCCGTCGTCAGAAAGGCGACCGCGAGAGAAAAATTACGGGACATCTTACACTCCGTGTCAAAACGAGCCCGCAACGTAACGAATGTTGTTCCAGTATGCAATCAGTCAGATCAGGAAAGTTCCTGAAAGTTCAGATGATTATTCCGCAATCAGCGGCTCGCCGCATTTGACGCAGCGGTAGGTCGCCTCGCCGCGCACCACGCGATTGTGGCGGCGGACGGTAAGCTGGTGCAGCTGACACTGGCAGCGGTAGGGGAAGGTATTGCGGCGCACCGATTCCAGCTCGAACTGATGGGTGCGGCGTGCCGGAACGCCGAGCACCGCTTCCATCATCCACTTCCACTCTTTCCCGTGGGGCGCGACGCGTCCGAAGTGTTTCCACACCAGCAGATGCGCCAGCTCGTGCGGTACCACTTCCTCGATAAACGCCTGCTGGTTTTCCATCATCAGCACCGGGTTAAGGCGGATCTCATACGGCTCGAGCCAGGCGGTACCCGCCGCGGTTCCGCGCTGCTGATAAACGATCTTAGGTTCAGGGTAATTGCGACCGAGCTTCAGGTTCGCCTGGGCGAGTTTTTCCCGCAGGCAGCGCATAACGGCTTGCTGAAGGGCGATGGGGAGACGGGGTGCTTTCATAGGGGCAGAGCATAAAGCGCGAAGCGGGGAGGCGCAAGAGGCGCCTCCCGCGTGAGGATCAGTCGTGGGCGCCGATTTCGCGCAGCGGACGACCTTTCATCAGGTTACGTTCAATATGTTCCAGAGAAACGTGTTTGGTTTCAGGAACCAGCCAGATTGTCAGCACAATAAAGAAGATGTTCAGACCAGCGTAGACCCAGAAGGTGTTCGCGTTGCCCAGGGTATTGAGCATGGTCAGGAACGTTGCGCCGACGATCATGTTGGCAATCCAGTTGGTTGCGGTAGAGCAGGTGATACCAAAATCACGCCCTTTCAGCGGCTGGATCTCAGAGCACAGCACCCAAATCAGCGGGCCGGCGCTCATCGCAAACCCGACGATAAACATCAGCAGCATGCCGACCGCAAAGTACTGGGCGGTTGGTGAGTGAATGCCTACATGCATCATGGTACCGAGGACACCCATACCGGCAGCCATCACCAGGAAGCCCAGCGTCAGGGTTGGCTTACGTCCCCAGCGGTCCACCAGACCGATGGCGATAAAGGTCGCCAGCACGTTGGTCAGACCCACGATGACGGTCCCCCACATTTGTTCGGTGGTGTTGGTATAGCCCGCCAGCTCAAAGATTTTTGGCGCGTAATACATGATGACGTTCATCCCGGTGAACTGCTGCATCACCTGAAGCAGCACGCCGAGGAACACCGCGCGGCGGAAGTTGCTGTTCTCTTTAAACAGCGCCCAACCGGACTGTTTGACCTTCAGGCTTTCGCGGATCTCTTCCAGCTCGTTTTTGGCCTCTGCGCTGGTATCGCGCAGGCGCATCAGCACGCGTTCGGCATCGTGGAATCGACGTTTGGCGGCGAACCAGCGCGGACTGTCCGGCAGGAAGAAGACGCCAATCAGCAGCAGAATGGCCGGGATGATGATCACGCCGAGCATCCAGCGCCATGCGCCGCTGTAGCTAAACGCGGTATCGGAAAGGTACGCGCCCAAAATACCGATGGTGATCATGAGCTGGTACATCGAAATCATACTGCCGCGGATTTTCTCAGGCGCGATTTCAGACAGGTAAAGCGGGGCGGTATAGGACGCCACGCCCACGGCCAGGCCGAGCAGCACGCGGGAAACCAGCAGGACCTCAACGTTAGGCGCAGCGGCAGAGAAGAGTGAACCGGCAACGAACAGGATCGCGCCGATCATCAGGCTCTTTTTACGCCCGAGCTTGAAGGAGAGCCAGCCGCTGCCGACGGCCCCGACGGCAGCGCCAAACATCATGGAGCTGACCACCCACTCCTGGGTGTGAGCGCTGATCTGGAACTCGTCAGTAATGAAAGGTAATGCACCGGCAATCACACCGATATCCAGGCCAAAAAGTAATCCTGCCAGGGCGGCGAGGAAACAGACGAAGAATGTCATCGCCTTGTTGGACGTACGCCCCTGTTTTTTATTGTCAGGCATTATGCCCTCCAGTTGGGTTATCAGTTTTATTGATGTAAAGGGTAGGTGAGTGACCCGTAAAAATATGTGAGATTAATCACATAGGTGTAATCGGTTACACTAAGGTGCAACCGTAAAAATAATTAAAGCTTTGAAAATATAGAGGTAAACGAGGTGATATGCATCGCGAAAGAACACATTTCAGACTTAACTGAAAGGAGATGTAACAGCAGAAGAAAGGCGATCATGCAAAGAGAATATTCTGAAAGCGAGACGCATCCGGTGCGGTGTAATCGGTTCCATATGTACGCCTTTGCGGCGTCACCCGACAAAAAAAGGCCAGCCCGAAGGCTGGCCTTTTATCACGCAGATGTCAGTCGATTACTTCAGACCGGCAGCTTCACGCAGCAGAGCGGCTTTGTCGGTTTTTTCCCATGGGAAATGTTCACGACCAAAGTGACCGTATGCAGCGGTTTCTTTGTAGATTGGGTGCAGCAGATCCAGCATCTGAATCAGGCCGTATGGACGCAGGTCGAAGAACTCGCGTACCAGCAGCGTCAGCTGTTCTGAAGGCACTTTCTCGGTACCAAAGGTTTCAACCATGATGGAGGTTGGCTCAGCTACGCCGATCGCGTAGGAAACCTGGATCTCACAGCGGTCAGCCAGGCCGGCTGCAACGATGTTTTTCGCCACATAACGCGCCGCGTACGCCGCAGAGCGGTCAACTTTAGACGGATCTTTACCGGAGAACGCACCGCCACCGTGGCGCGCCATGCCGCCGTAGGTATCAACGATGATTTTACGACCGGTCAGGCCGCAGTCACCCATTGGGCCACCGATAACGAAGCGTCCGGTTGGGTTGATGAAGAATTTGGTCGCAGAGCTCAGCCATTCGGTCGGCAGAACCGGCTTGATGATCTCTTCCATCACTGCTTCCTGCAGGGATTTCTGATCGATATCTTCTGAGTGCTGTGTAGACAGAACCACCGCGTCAATCCCAACGATTTTGCCGTCGTCATACTGGAAGGTGACCTGGCTTTTCGCATCCGGGCGCAGCCACGGAAGGGTGCCATTTTTACGCACTTCAGCCTGACGCTGCACCAGACGGTGTGCGTAGGTGACAGGTGCTGGCATCAGCACGTCGGTTTCGTTGGTTGCATAGCCGAACATCAGGCCCTGGTCGCCCGCGCCCTGTTCCAGCGGATCGGCACGGTCAACGCCCTGGTTGATGTCTGGAGACTGTTTGCCAATCGCGCTCAGAACCGCGCAGGAGTTGGCATCAAAGCCCATATCAGAATGCACATAGCCGATCTCACGCACCGTGTTACGGGTGATCTCTTCGATATCAACCCATGCGCTGGTGGTGATCTCACCGCCAACCAGAACCATGCCGGTTTTGACATAGGTTTCGCACGCTACGCGCGCTTTAGGATCCTGCGCCAGGATCGCATCCAGCACCGCATCGGAGATTTGGTCAGCAATTTTATCAGGATGTCCTTCTGATACGGACTCGGACGTAAACAGGTGTTTTGCCATGTTTTATTTCACCTAAGAGGAATTTGGTTAGCTCAAGCTGCTGTGTGGAATAGCCAAAGGAGATAATTCTACCAAGGCCTGCAGGTTTTTGACACTGGCAGTATGAGTGTTAATCAGTATAGATGGATTAACATCTGGATGGCTATTTTAGGTCACTTCTTCGCCCGATTTCCAGTTTTTTTTGACTAACCTCTCACTCAGTTGAAATTACGGCTGGCAATAATTCCTGACGGCCCCGGCAACACGCACATTTATCTTTTGCTTTTTACCCCTGTTCTCGGTATAAAACGCGGCGCGCGGCTCATATAAAATAAGCGCTCGATGAACTCATCGTGTCGCCACTTCCAGCCGGGTTAAGCAGTGAACTTTTAGCTTTGGCTTGGGGTCCGTTTCAGCAGAGGCGGCCGTGGAGGTGATACGAGATAATGAACCATCGTTTTCCGCTAATTCAGCGCAGCCGTTCTGGCGCGCATTTGATTCCCGCAACCCGCATTTCTAGTCTGCAAACCTGCCGATGTTATACCCATCTCGGCGCTTCTCAGGATTCCAGGGCCGGTCACGCTTTGTGAAAACTGAACAAGGGCGCTCTTGTTAATACAAGAGTTTTCTCGTGGTTTCGCCGAACCTTGTCATACAGAGTTCGGATACGTGTTTTACAATGATATGAATAAGAAACCGGTCGCACGGTCTGGTTTTCAGCATACTCTGCTGGGAAACGGAGCCGTTTATGGGTTGTTATCGCCGTATAACGCTGCGATAGTAGTCAACTGTTTTACACTTAATACAAAGAGTTGAGGTTCGCTATGTCTGACGACATGTCTTCTTTTTCGCCTTCGTCAGCGGGCGAACAGGGTGTACTACGTTCTATGCAGGAGGTTGCGATGAGCTCCGAGGAAGCCAGCAAGATGCTGCGCACTTACAATATTGCCTGGTGGGGCAATAACTACTACGACGTCAACGAACTGGGCCACATCAGCGTCTGCCCGGATCCGGACGTCCCTGAAGCGCGCGTGGATCTCGCGAAACTGGTGAAAGCCCGTGAGGCTCAGGGCCAGCGTTTGCCTGCACTGTTCTGCTTCCCGCAGATCCTGCAACATCGCCTGCGTTCTATTAACGCCGCGTTCAAGCGCGCGCGTGAGTCCTACGGCTATAAAGGCGACTATTTCCTGGTTTACCCGATCAAGGTGAACCAGCACCGCCGCGTGATTGAATCCCTGATCCACTCCGGCGAGCCGCTGGGCCTGGAAGCAGGATCCAAAGCGGAGCTGATGGCGGTTCTGGCGCATGCGGGCATGACCCGTTCAGTGATCGTCTGTAACGGCTATAAAGATCGTGAATACATTCGTCTGGCGCTGATTGGCGAAAAGATGGGCCACAAGGTCTATCTGGTCATCGAAAAGATGACCGAAATCGCCATCGTGCTGGAAGAGGCCGAACGTCTGAACGTGGTGCCGCGCCTTGGCGTGCGTGCGCGTCTGGCGTCACAAGGTTCCGGTAAATGGCAGTCCTCCGGCGGCGAGAAATCCAAGTTCGGCCTGGCGGCAAACCAGGTGCTGCAGCTGGTGGAAATCCTGCGCGAGCGCGGTCGTCTGGACAGCATTCAGCTGCTGCACTTCCACCTCGGCTCGCAGATGGCCAATATTCGCGACATCGCCACCGGCGTGCGTGAGTCAGCGCGTTTTTACGTTGAGCTGCACAAGCTTGGCGTGAATATTCAGTGCTTCGACGTGGGCGGCGGCCTCGGCGTGGACTATGAAGGGACCCGCTCGCAGTCTGACTGCTCGGTGAACTACGGCCTGAACGAATACGCGAACAACATCATCTGGGCGATCGGCGATGCCTGTGAAGAGAATGGCCTGCCGCACCCGACTGTGATCACCGAATCCGGTCGCGCGGTTACCGCGCACCATACGGTGCTGGTCTCTAACATCATCGGCGTTGAGCGTAGCGAAATCTCCGAGGCAACGCCTCCGGCAGACGATGCCCCGCGTTCCCTGCAAAGCATGTGGGAAACCTGGCAGGAAATGCACGAGCCTGGCACGCGTCGTTCCCTGCGCGAATGGCTGCACGACAGCCAGATGGACCTGCACGATATTCACGTGGGTTATTCTTCAGGCACCTTCAGCCTGCAGGAGCGCGCGTGGGCGGAGCAGCTCTACCTGAACATGTGCCATGAAGTGCAGAAACAGCTCGACCCGAGCAACCGTGCGCACCGTCCGATTATCGACGAGCTGCAGGAGCGTATGGCGGATAAGATTTACGTCAACTTCTCGCTGTTCCAGTCGATGCCGGATGCCTGGGGTATCGACCAGCTGTTCCCGGTTCTGCCGCTGGAAGGGCTGAATCACGCGCCGGAACGCCGTGCGGTGCTGCTGGACATCACCTGTGACTCCGACGGTGCCATCGACCACTACGTCGACGGTGACGGTATCGCAACGACGATGCCAATGCCTGAGTACGACCCGGAGAACCCGCCGATGCTGGGCTTCTTCATGGTCGGCGCGTATCAGGAGATCCTTGGCAACATGCACAACCTGTTCGGTGATACCGAAGCGGTGGACGTATTCGTGTTCCCTGACGGCAATGTGGAAATCGAGCTGTCCGATGAAGGGGACACCGTGGCAGACATGCTGGAATACGTTCAGCTGGATCCGAAAAAACTGCTCACTCAGTTCCGCGACCAGGTCAAAAATACCGGGCTGGACGATGCGCTCCAGCAGCAGTTCCTGGAAGAGTTTGAAGCGGGTCTGTACGGGTATACCTACCTGGAAGACGAGTAGGAAAACCTCCCTCTCCCAGTGGGAGAGGGGCGGGGTGAGGGCATCAGACCGCTAAGTCGCTTATGCCCGGTGGCGCTGCGCTTACCGTGCCTACGAATGTAGGCCGGCTAAGGCGAAGCCGTCATCCGTCAGAATGCTATACTCACTTGAACCCGTATGCATTACCGGCGATAATTCGCCCCAATAAGCGATTTACGAATCAATCCCTTCCTCGTCGGGTTTAACGACGCGGAGGGGATTTTTTTTCATCTGTTTTTAATGTATCGACTTTAAAAGAGGTCAGGACATGAGCACTTTAGGTCATCAGTACGATAACTCTCTGGTATCTAACGCGTTTGGTTTTTTACGCCTTCCGATGAACTTCCAGCCGTACGACAGCGACGCTGACTGGGTGATCACCGGCGTGCCGTTCGATATGGCAACATCTGGCCGCGCGGGTGGTCGTCACGGCCCGGCAGCGATCCGTCAGGTTTCCACTAACCTGGCCTGGGAGCATAACCGCTTCCCGTGGAACTTCGACATGCGCGAGCGCCTGAACGTGGTGGACTGCGGTGACCTGGTGTACGCCTTCGGCGACGCGCGTGAGATGAGCGAGAAGCTGCAGGCGCACGCCGAGAAGCTGCTGGCTGCCGGTAAGCGCATGCTCTCCTTCGGCGGCGACCACTTCGTGACCCTGCCGCTGCTGCGCGCCCACGCGAAGCACTTCGGTAAAATGGCGCTGGTGCACTTCGATGCGCATACCGACACCTACGCGAACGGCTGCGAGTTCGACCACGGCACAATGTTCTTCACCGCGCCGAACGAAGGTCTGATCGACCCGAACCACTCCGTGCAGATCGGTATTCGCACCGAGTTCGACAAAGACAACGGTTTCACCGTGCTGGATGCGGGCCAGGTTAACGATCGCGGCGTCGACGACATCATCGCTCAGGTGAAGCAGATCGTGGGTGATATGCCCGTGTATCTGACCTTCGACATCGACTGTCTGGATCCGGCATTTGCACCGGGCACCGGTACGCCGGTCATCGGCGGTTTGACCTCAGATCGTGCCATTAAGCTGGTGCGCGGCCTGAAGGATCTGAACATTGTCGGGATGGACGTGGTGGAAGTGGCGCCTGCGTACGACCAGTCCGAGATCACCGCGCTGGCCGCAGCGACTCTGGCGCTGGAAATGCTCTACATTCAGGCAGCCAAAAAAGGCGAATAAGCCTCGCCTTGCGTGAAAAAAAACCTCTCTACTGAGAGGTTTTTTATTGCCTTTAGAAAACGTTAAACGGGTATTCCACGTAAGCGCGGATCTCGTCCCCGCCCACGTTGTACTCGCTGGCGTTGCTGGAGACGCGCAGGACGGAGTAGCGCAGTTTCAGCTTCAGATCCTTCGCCGGACCATCCTGCACCTGGTACTGGATCTGGTTAAACCACTCGTGCTCTTTGCCGTTGCTGGTTTCAGAGGTTTTAATATTATTCCCACGCACGTAGGCAGTGGTCCAGCTCAGGCCCGGTAAGCCAAGGCCGGCAAAGTCCAGACCGTAGGATGCCTGCCAGGAACGCTCATCTTCGCCGTTAAAATCAGACCAGTAGGAGTTCGCCAGCCAGATGGTGTTACCGCCGTCACCCACGCCGCCCTTGTCGCGATAGCCGCCGTAGTTGTAGCCGGTGCTGCCGCTGCTCTGCTGGTAAGCCACTTTGAACGTGTGAATATCCCAGATGTAGCTTGCCGCCAGGCTCCAGATGGTGTTGCTGCGGCCGGTGTTGAGGCTGTCCGCGTAGCCCTGGTCCAGACGGGAGTTATAACCGTTGAAGTCGAGTACCAGCTGCTGCCCGGTGCTGAACGGCTGTTTGAAGTTCATACCCAGGTACTGCTTGTTCATTACCTCTTCATTATGAGAGGCGTACAGCGCGCCGCTGAACTGGTCGTTAAACTGATAGCTCGCGCCGCCGAAGGAGAGGCTCTTCAGCCCGCTGTCGTGGCGGTCATCGCTTTTACGCTGCTCGTCGGTGAAGTAACCAGCGTTGACTTCCAGACCGTCGATCTCTTTTGAGGTCAACATGGTGCCGGTATAGCTTTCAAACAGCAGGCGAGAATGATAGGCAGCTCTGGACGCTGATTTCCGTAGCTCAGCACGGTGTTTGATATACGCATTTTGGCGGTGGCGCCAAACTTTGCCAGATCGGATTTTGCCCGGCCATCCTCTTCCTGTTTAAAGAAGTCGATGCCGCCTGCGCCGCTTTTGCCACGGCCGCCGTCCAGGCGCACACCGTATTGAGCAATACCGTCCACACCAAAGCCCACCAGCCCTTCGGTATAGCCGGATGCAAACGTGGCGATGATCCCCTGACCCCATTCGGCTTTGTCCTGCTGGCCCTGATGGTAGTCGCGGCTGATATACGCATTGCGTAAAAACAGGTCCAGATGGCTGTCGTCAATAAAACCCTGGCTGTCGGATTGCTGGCTAGCAGCGGCAGGTAATGCGGCAAATAAGCTTAACGCAATTAATGATAATTCTTTTTTCACGGAGGGAACGTCTCTGTCTGGATATATTAATTTAAATAACTGCGGGGGTGATAATTACCGGAAAAAGTGACCTTTGCAATAATTATGTGACCAGACATTTCAATGCGATAGGGCAGATTTGGCGGGGCTTTTAGAGGTGTTATCGATACGTGCTGTTAAGTTAACAATTCATGCGAAATAAAAAGGAGGCAAAATTGCCTCCTTCTGAAATTATTTAATTCCGTCTGCGGCCATACGGTCGCGAATATGCTGTGCGCGCTCTTCTGAGGCCGGGTGATCGTCAAACATGGAGCTTTGGCGTCCCGCTTCAAGCTTGGCCAGCTTTTCGAAGCTGGTGGCTAAACCTGATGGGTTAATGCCGCGTTTGCGCAACAGATCGTAGGAGTAGTCATCCGCCTCGGACTCCTGACGCTGTGAGAACTGAGAGTTAACCAGCTTTTCACCCACGTCCCCAAGCTGTGACTGCGACAGGCTGCCAACGATACCGCCCGCAGAGGCCGCCGCTGCGCGGATGGCATTGGTGCCCAGGGCAACCTGCATCCCTTTCTTCACATGGCCCAGGGCAACGTGGCCCATTTCGTGGCCGATCACCGCTTCCACTTCGTTGTCGGTCATCATGTCCATCAGCCCGCTATAGACGCGGATACAGCCGTTCGCCATCGCGAAGGCGTTCACGTCTTTCGCCATGTACACCTTGTAGTTCACCGGCTGGCCGTTGATGTTGTCGCCCAGCGCGGAAGCAATCTTATTCAGACGCTGCGTGTAGGTACTGTTAGCCGGCGCAAGCGTGGCTTTTCCGTCCATATCTTTACAGGCCTGGTCGCTCAGCGCTTTCACCTGCGCATCGCTCAGGGAATAGGCCTGAAAGGCCTCTGCGCCTGACGTCATCAGACCGTTAGAATCCATATTCTGACAGCCGCTCAGCAGGAGCGTTGTACCCAGGGCCAGCACTATTGCACGCATTTTCATGAGGTTGCTTCCGTACTCGTTAAACTGAATAAAATCCGAAAAGGGCACCGTCAGCGAAGCCGGTGTCGGGCTAAGTATAAGGAATATCTGCAGGGCCGGGCGAGCAGATTGCGCAACATGCGAGCATGATCCAGAGATTTCTTAACAAGCAAAAGAATGCTCCATGTACATGACTTGCGGCTTGGGTTACATTGTTGGCACTTTTTTCCGGCGTAGCCCAAAACGCGCTGTCGTCAAGGGCATGGCCTTTAACAGTCCGATCTGGAGTTAAAATGTCCTCACGTAAAGAGCTTGCTAATGCTATTCGTGCGCTGAGCATGGACGCAGTACAGAAAGCCAAATCCGGCCACCCAGGGGCTCCTATGGGTATGGCTGATATCGCCGAAGTCCTGTGGCGTGATTTCCTGAACCACAACCCGCAGAACCCGTCATGGGCTGACCGCGACCGCTTCGTGCTGTCCAACGGCCACGGCTCAATGCTGATCTATAGCCTGCTGCACCTCACCGGCTACGATCTGCCTATCGAAGAGCTGAAAAACTTCCGTCAGCTGCACTCTAAAACTCCAGGTCACCCGGAAGTGGGTTACACCGCTGGCGTAGAAACCACCACCGGCCCGCTGGGTCAGGGTATTGCTAACGCTGTGGGTATGGCGATTGCCGAGAAGACGCTGGCGGCGCAGTTCAACCGTCCTGGTCACGACATCGTAGACCACTTCACCTACGCGTTCATGGGCGACGGCTGCATGATGGAAGGCATTTCTCACGAAGTGTGCTCCCTGGCAGGTACCCTGAAGCTGGGCAAACTGGTTGCGTTCTATGACGACAACGGTATCTCCATCGACGGTCACGTTGAAGGCTGGTTCACCGACGACACCGCAGCACGTTTCGAAGCCTACGGCTGGCACGTAGTGCGTGGCGTTGATGGTCACGATGCTGACTCGATTAAACGTGCAGTGGAAGAAGCGCGCGCGGTGACGGACAAACCGTCCCTGCTGATGTGCAAAACCATCATCGGCTTCGGCTCCCCGAACAAAGCGGGTACTCACGACTCCCACGGCGCGCCATTGGGTGATGCGGAAATCGCACTGACCCGCGAAGCGCTGGGCTGGAAACACCCTGCATTCGAAATCCCGTCTGAGATCTACGCTCAGTGGGATGCAAAAGAAGTAGGCCAGGCGAAAGAAGCGGCCTGGAACGAGAAATTCGCTGCCTATGCGAAAGCGTTCCCGCAGGAAGCGGCTGAATTCACCCGTCGTATGAAAGGTGAAATGCCGTCTGACTTCGACGCGAAAGCGAACGAATTCATCGCTAAGCTGCAGGCGAACCCGTCTAAAATCGCGAGCCGTAAAGCGTCTCAGAATGCGATTGAAGCGTTCGGCCCATGGCTTCCAGAATTCCTGGGCGGCTCCGCTGACCTGGCGCCATCTAACCTGACCCTGTGGTCTGGTTCTAAGCCAATCAACGAAGATACTGCCGGTAACTACATCCATTACGGTGTACGTGAATTCGGTATGACCGCGATTGCCAACGGTATCTCCCTGCACGGCGGTTTCCTGCCGTACACCTCTACCTTCCTGATGTTCGTTGAATACGCACGTAACGCCGTGCGTATGGCCGCGCTGATGAAACAGCGTCAGGTGATGGTCTACACCCACGACTCCATCGGTCTGGGCGAAGATGGTCCAACTCACCAGCCGGTAGAGCAGGTGGCTTCCCTGCGCGTGACCCCGAACATGAGCACATGGCGTCCATGTGACCAGGTGGAATCCGCGGTGGCGTGGAAATACGGCGTTGAGCGTCAGGACGGTCCAACCGCGCTGATCCTCTCCCGTCAGAACCTGGCACAGCAGGAGCGTACTCCAGAGCAGCTGGCGAACATCGCTCGCGGTGGTTACGTGCTGAAAGATTGCGCGGGCCAGCCGGAGCTGATCTTCATCGCCACCGGTTCGGAAGTTGAACTGGCGGTTGCAGCGTGGGAAAAACTGACTGCCGAAGGCGTGAAAGCGCGCGTGGTCTCCATGCCGTCTACCGACGCGTTCGACAAGCAGGATGCCGCTTACCGTGAATCCGTACTGCCTAAAGCGGTTTCCGCGCGTGTGGCAGTGGAAGCGGGTATCGCTGACTACTGGTTCAAATACGTGGGCCTGAACGGCGCTATCGTCGGTATGACCACCTTCGGTGAGTCTGCCCCTGCAGAACAGCTGTTCGAAGAGTTCGGCTTCACCGTTGAGAACGTTGTCGCGAAAGCGAAAGAACTGCTGTAATTGTTTGTACGGTGCGGGCTGATGCCCTCACCCGAGCCCTCTCCCACGGGAGAGGGTGCAAACACTAAAAAACGGTAACCTCTCGGTTACCGTTTTGCTTTTACCTTGCCGGCATTATTCCACCTAAAATGTGACGCAAGTCATATAGCTCGCTTATTCATCTGGACAGACATTCCTTTTATTCCCCGATTCGCTTATTCTTGCTGAAGCGTTTCAGTCGATTAAATGTTCGACAATTGACCAATCAATCGCAGTTTGTGACAGCAAGGATTCCCCTTCGGGCGTAGCTGGATTACTCTTTCAGCCACCTCAAACTCAGGGATTGCTTTGCAGGAGATCTATGACCGTACGCGTAGCGATTAATGGCTTCGGTCGCATCGGACGTAATGTGGTTCGTGCTTTATATGAATCCGGACGTCGGGCGGAAATAACCGTGGTGGCAATCAATGAACTGGCGGATGCTACGGGCATGGCGCATTTGTTGAAATATGACACCAGCCACGGGCGCTTTGCCTGGGACGTACGCCAGGAAAGAGATCGACTTTTTGTTGGTGACGACGCTATTCGCGTGCTGCATGAGAACAGCATCTCAGGGCTACCCTGGCGTGAACTGGGTGTGGATGTGGTGCTTGACTGTACCGGCGTGTACGGTAACCGCGAACATGGCGAAGCGCATCTTGCTGCAGGCGCGAAAAAAGTCCTCTTTTCTCATCCCGGCAGTAACGACCTCGACGCGACCGTCGTGTTTGGCGTCAACCAGCATGAGCTGCAGGCCGAACACCGCATTGTTTCCAACGCCTCCTGTACCACTAACTGCATTATTCCGGTCATCAAACTGTTAGACGATGCGTATGGCATTGAATCCGGCACCGTGACCACGATTCACTCCGCCATGCACGATCAGCAGGTTATCGACGCCTACCATCCGGATTTACGACGCACTCGCGCAGCGAGCCAGTCAATCATTCCGGTGGACACGAAACTGGCGGCAGGGATCACCCGAATTTTTCCGCAGTTTAATGACCGATTTGAAGCGATTGCCGTGCGTGTTCCGACGATTAACGTCACCGCAATCGATCTTAGCGTGACGGTGAAAAAACCGGTAAAAGCCTGTGAAGTCAACCTGTTGCTGCAAAAAGCGGCACAGGGGGCATTTCATGGTATAGTTGACTATACGGAATTACCGTTGGTCTCAGTAGATTTTAACCACGACCCGCACAGCGCCATCGTCGATGGCACGCAAACGAGAGTCAGTGGCGCACACCTTATCAAGACGCTGGTCTGGTGTGATAACGAATGGGGCTTTGCTAACCGAATGCTCGACACCACGTTAGCAATGGCCGCTCAAGGTTTCAGGTAAGACGCATTGTGCGTCTGCAAAACTTTAAGAATCAACGAGAGGATTCACCATGTCTGTAATTAAGATGACCGATCTGGATCTGGCTGGTAAACGCGTTTTCATCCGTGCCGATCTGAACGTGCCGGTTAAAGATGGCAAAGTGACCAGCGACGCGCGTATCCGTGCATCACTGCCAACCATCGAACTGGCTCTGAAGCAGGGCGCGAAAGTGATGGTCACCTCCCACCTGGGTCGTCCAACTGAAGGCGAGTACAACGAAGAGTTCTCTCTGCTGCCAGTGGTTAATTACCTGAAAGACAAACTGTCCAACCCGGTTCGCCTGGTTAAAGATTACCTGGACGGCGTTGAAGTGGCAGCCGGTGAACTGGTTGTTCTGGAAAACGTTCGCTTCAACAAAGGCGAGAAGAAAGACGACGAAACCCTGTCCAAAAAATACGCTGCACTGTGCGACGTGTTCGTGATGGATGCCTTCGGTACGGCTCACCGTGCTCAGGCGTCAACCCACGGTATCGGTAAATTCGCAGACGTTGCGTGTGCCGGTCCTCTGCTGGCTGACGAACTGGAAGCGCTGGGTAAAGCACTGAAAGAACCTGCTCGTCCAATGGTGGCTATCGTTGGTGGTTCTAAAGTTTCTACCAAACTGACCGTTCTGGATTCCCTGTCTAAAATCGCTGACCAGCTGATCGTTGGCGGTGGTATCGCGAACACCTTCGTTGCCGCTCAGGGCCACAACGTGGGTAAATCCCTGTACGAAGCAGACCTGGTTGACGAAGCCAAACGCCTGCTGAGCACCTGTGATATCCCGGTTCCAACTGACGTTCGCGTAGCGACCGAGTTCTCCGAGACCGCAACCGCGACTCTGAAATCTGTCAACGACATCAAAGACGAAGAGCAGATTCTGGATCTGGGCGACGTTTCTGCACAGAAACTGGCTGAAATCCTCAAAAACGCGAAAACTATCCTGTGGAACGGTCCTGTTGGCGTGTTCGAATTCCCGAACTTCCGCAAAGGTACTGAAATCGTTGCTAACGCTATCGCAGACAGCGAAGCGTTCTCTATCGCAGGCGGTGGTGACACCCTGGCAGCAATCGACCTGTTCGGTATCGCTGACAAGATCTCCTACATCTCCACTGGTGGCGGCGCATTCCTCGAATTCGTGGAAGGCAAAGTACTGCCAGCAGTAGCAATGCTCGAAGAGCGCGCTAAGAAGTAAGCCATTCAAGGGCAGGGAAACCTGCCCAATTTTCAGCGCGCTTTTAAGAGCTCGCACCTTTTCTAACGGCCGAAGATACAGGACTAAGCAACATGTCTAAAATTTTTGATTTCGTAAAACCTGGCGTTATCACTGGTGATGACGTACAGAAAGTGTTCCAGGTAGCTAAAGAAAACAACTTCGCTCTGCCAGCAGTTAACTGCGTGGGTACCGACTCCATCAACGCCGTACTGGAAACTGCCGCTAAAGTTAAAGCGCCAGTTATCGTTCAGTTCTCTAACGGCGGCGCTGCGTTCATCGCAGGTAAAGGCGTGAAAACTGACATTCCTCAGGGTGCTGCAATCCTGGGCGCTATCTCTGGTGCGCACCACGTACACCAGATGGCTGAGCACTACGGTGTTCCAGTTATCCTGCACACTGACCACTGCGCGAAGAAACTGCTGCCGTGGATCGACGGTCTGCTGGACGCGGGTGAAAAACACTTCGCGGCTACCGGTAAGCCACTGTTCTCTTCTCACATGATCGACCTGTCTGAAGAGTCACTGCACGAAAACATCGAAATCTGCTCCAAATACCTGGCGCGCATGGCCAAAATGGACATGACTCTGGAAATCGAACTGGGTTGCACCGGTGGTGAAGAAGACGGCGTGGACAACAGCCACATGGACGCTTCTGCACTGTACACCCAGCCAGAAGACGTTGATTACGCTTACACCGAGCTGAGCAAAATCAGCCCACGCTTCACCATCGCAGCGTCCTTCGGTAACGTCCACGGCGTTTACAAACCAGGTAACGTGGTTCTGACCCCGACTATCCTGCGTGATTCTCAGGAATACGTTTCTAAGAAACACAACCTGCCGCACAATAGCCTGAACTTCGTCTTCCACGGCGGTTCCGGTTCTTCTGCTCAGGAAATCAAAGACTCCGTAAGCTACGGCGTAGTGAAAATGAACATCGATACCGACACCCAGTGGGCAACATGGGACGGTATTCTGCAGTACTACAAAACCAACGAAGCTTACCTGCAGGGTCAGCTGGGCAACCCGAAAGGCGAAGACCAGCCGAACAAGAAATACTACGATCCACGCGTATGGCTGCGCGCTGCCCAGACTTCTATGATTACTCGTCTGGAGCAGGCATTCAAAGAACTGAACGCGGTAGACGTTCTGTAATTTGAGCTGCTAACAGCATCAGAAGGTCCGCAAATGCGGGCCTTTTTTTATGCTTTTTCAATACCCTGTCAGGCCGGTTTTTGTGATCTATTTGGCAATACTTGCGCTTTTTGTTTACCCTTTACGGACCTGCCTGTCTCCATGGGGGATGGATTTTGTGTTTTGGTTTAACAAAAGGAAGAATAAATGGAACAACTCGATGTTGTAGACAGCATCAACAACGCCGGTAACTGGCTGGTGCGCAACCAGGCGCTGCTGCTGAGCTATGCCGTGAACATCGTCGCGGCGATTGCCATCATCATCGTCGGGATGATCGTGGCGCGTATCGTATCGAACGCGGTTAACCGCGTAATGCTGGCCCGTCACATTGACGCCACGGTGGCTGACTTCCTCTCCGCACTGGTGCGCTACGGCATTATCGCCTTTACGCTGATTGCGGCGCTGGGCCGTGTGGGCGTGCAGACTGCCTCCGTCATTGCCGTTCTCGGTGCCGCCGGTCTGGCTATTGGTCTGGCGCTGCAGGGCTCGCTGTCAAACCTGGCGGCAGGCGTTCTGCTGGTCACCTTCCGTCCGTTCCGCTCCGGCGAATACGTTGACCTTGGCGGCATTGCCGGGACCGTGCTGCAGGTGCAGATTTTCTCAACGACCATGCGTACCGTCGATGGCCGCATCGTGGTCGTGCCGAACGGGAAAATCATCGCGGGCAACATCATTAACTTCTCCCGTGAACCGGTGCGTCGTAACGAACTGATTATCAGCGTGGCGTACGACTCCGACATCGATCAGGTGAAGTCGCTGATTAGCAACATCATCTCCTCAGACGATCGCATTCTGAAAGATAAAGAGCAGACTGTTCGCCTGAACGAGCTGGGCGCGTCCTCCATTAACTTCGTGGTGCGTATCTGGAGCAAAAGCAGCGATCTGCAAAACGTGTACTGGGACGTGCTGGAACGCATTAAGCGCGACTTCGATGCCAACGGCATCAGCTTCCCGTACCCTCAGATGGACGTAAACGTCAAAAAAGTCAAAGAAGCCGAATAACTTCTCCCGCAGGCCCGGTAAGCGCTAGCGCCACCGGGCTTTATTTTTATAAGCGCTGCTAATCCCCAATTAATATTATCAATTTCCTCTAATGTAATTCGCGCAGTATAGTCTCCTTCCAGAACAACACTGTGAGAATTTCGTTATGTTATCTTATTATTTTCAAGGGCTTGCCTTGGGCGCGGCCATGATCCTTCCCCTTGGCCCGCAAAATGCATTCGTTATGAACCAGGGCATCCGCCGCCAGTATCATCTGATGATTGCCCTGCTGTGCGCGGTAAGCGATTTACTGCTGATCTGTGCCGGAATTTTTGGCGGCAGCGCATTGCTCATGCAGTCACCGTGGCTGCTGGCGCTGGTCACCTGGGGCGGCGTGGCGTTTCTGCTCTGGTACGGTTTTGGTGCCCTGAAAACCGCGATGAGCAGCAACCTCGAACTGGCGAGCGCGGAAGTCATGAAGCAGGGCCGCTGGAAGATTATCGTCACCATGCTGGCGGTCACCTGGCTTAATCCGCATGTTTATCTGGACACCTTCGTGGTGCTGGGCAGCCTGGGCGGGCAGTTGGACGTTGAGCCGAAACGCTGGTTTGCGCTGGGTACGGTTAGCGCCTCTTTCCTCTGGTTCTTCGGTCTCGCCATTCTGGCTGCATGGCTGGCTCCTCGTCTGCGTACGGCCAAAGCCCAGCGCATCATTAATACGCTGGTGGGGCTGGTGATGTGGTTTATTGCCTTTCAGCTGGCAAAAGAGGGAATTCACCACGTTCAGGAATTGTTCAACTAATCCTTGTCTTATGGACAACTGAACAAGACCCGCTAAGCTTGCTGGCATGCGCCCAGTTAATGGGCACTCTTCGCAACATGGAGGAATAACAGTGAAGTTTAAGGTGATGGCCCTGGCGGCATTAGTAAGTTTTGGTGCGGTGTCGGTGCAGGCAAGTGAACTGCCGGATGGCCCGCACATCGTCACTTCAGGCACCGCAAGCGTGGACGCGGTACCCGATGTCGCAACGCTGGCAATTGAAGTCAATGTGTCTGCGAAAGATGCGGCATCTGCCAAGAAGCAGGCTGACGATCGTGTTGCGCAATACCTCTCTTTCCTTGAGCAGAACGGTGTCGGTAAAAAAGATATCAACTCCGCGAACCTGCGTACTCAGCCCGATTATGACTACCAGAATGGTAAAAGTATCCTGAAAGGCTACCGAGCCGTGCGTACCGTCGAAGTGACCGTGCGTCAGCTGGATAAGCTTAACTCGCTGCTGGATGGCGCGCTGAAGGCGGGACTGAATGAAATTCGGTCCGTGTCTCTGGGCGTTGCGCAACCGGAAAAATACAAAGACGAAGCGCGTAAAGCGGCGATTGATGATGCCATTCACCAGGCGGAACAGCTGGCTTCTGGCTTTAAGAGCAAGCTCGGCCCGGTTTACAGCGTGCGTTACCACGTCTCTAACTACCAGCCAAGCCCGATGGTACGGATGATGAAGGCTGATGCAGCCCCGGTGTCTGCTCAGGAAACATATGAGCAGCCAACCATTCAGTTTGACGATCAGGTGGATGTGGTATTCCAGCTGGAGCCAACCCAAACTCAGCAAACTGAGGCGGCTAAGGCGCAGTAATTTGCCCTCACCCTAACCCTCTCCCGCAGGGAGAGGGAATTCAAGCGATTAATCCTGTCTCAACACCTTGTGCCCGTACGCCAGCAGCGCGTCGGTGACGTTGCGCATCATGCGGCTTTCCGGCGCAAAACGGTGCCAGTAGAGCATCCGGCGCTGATACAGCCCCGGCGTCAGGTCAATCAGCTCACCGCTTTTCAACTCTTTCTCAATCTGCAGATGCGGGATCATGCAGCAGGTGGTGCCCTGACGCGCAAGCTGCACAAAGGCTTCAGACGAGTTGACGATATGGCACGGTACGCTGCCCGGCGGCAGATCGAAGTTTTGCTGCAGGAACGCCTGATGCATATCGTCCAGATGGTCGAACGCCACGGCAGGGGCTTTCAGCAGCGCGGCACGGGTGACGCCGTTCGGGAAGTAGCGCTCGGCAAAGGCTTTTGACCCCACAAACAGGTAGTCCAGCGCGCCCAGCTGATCGACAAGACAGCTTGGCAAGGCCTGAGGCTGGATACTGACCGCCCCAACCACTTCACCGCGACGCAGGCGTTCCTGGGTACGGGTTTCATCCTCAACCTGTAAATTCAGGCGAATAGGGGAGTCCGCTAATACCGGCGCAAGGGCCGGCAGCAGCCAGGTTGCCAGGCTGTCGGCGTTGACCGCCAGAGAGAGCAGCAGCGGCGTAGAGCCCGTTTGTTCGTCACCCAGCCACTCATCTTCCAGCAGTTCAACCTGGCGCAGCAGGGCGAGAAGCTTTTGCCCTTGCTCGGTTGGACGTGGCGGCACGGTACGCACCAGCAGCGGCTGGCCGAACATGTTTTCAAGCTGTTTGATACGCTGTGATACGGCGGACTGGGTGATGCAAAGCTTTTGCGCCGCGCGCTCAAAACCGCGTTCACGAATAACTGCATCAAGTGCCTGTAGTGTTCTGTAGTCCGGACGTTTCATTGCTCTGGCTGGCTCCTTAATTTTGCTTATTCTGCACTATGACACAATTTTCCCTTCGTGGCAGACGAATTCCATTCGACGTGTTCTATAATGCGCCCTGAGTTTTCACACCACAGGCAAAACGATCATGACGCAGGATGAACTGAAAAAAGCAGTAGGATGGGCCGCTCTCCAGTACGTGCAGCCGGGTACCATTGTCGGTGTCGGTACGGGATCAACCGCGGCACACTTTATCGATGCGCTGGGCACGATGAAGGGGCAAATCGAGGGCGCGGTTTCCAGCTCTGATGCTTCCACGGAAAAGCTGAAAAGCCTCGGCATTACCGTTTTCGATCTCAACGAAGTGGATCGTCTGGGGATTTACGTTGACGGCGCGGATGAAATCAACGGCCACATGCAGATGATCAAAGGCGGCGGCGCGGCGCTGACGCGCGAAAAAATCATCGCCTCCGTTGCGGACAAGTTTATCTGCATCGCGGACGCCTCCAAGCAGGTCGACATTCTGGGTAATTTCCCGCTGCCGGTCGAAGTGATCCCAATGGCCCGTAGCGCGGTTGCCCGTCAGCTGGTGAAGCTTGGCGGTCGTCCGGAATACCGTCAGGGTGTAGTCACCGATAACGGTAACGTGATCCTCGACGTTCACGGTCTGGAAATTCTTGACGCGATTGCGCTGGAAAATGCCATCAACGGCATTCCGGGCGTAGTGACCGTAGGGCTATTCGCCAACCGTGGCGCGGATGTGGCGCTGATCGGCACCGCTGACGGCGTGAAAACCATCGTAAAATGATCTGATGGGGGGAGTCCTCCCCCCGCTAAAAAATTTTTGAAAAGCTAAATTCGGTGACTTGTGTCACGTTTTTACGCCTCTTTTGCCGATCCTGCCGCGTTTGTAAATTTCCATAGCATTTTCCTCTGACATTTTGCTCTGTATGACTTTTCTTCAGAGTGCCGACGCAAACGTTCATATTGCTGCAATAGTTTTTTTTGATATGTTGGCTACGGCGGATTCATATCCAGCACAACATCAGTTCAGACAAAAACAGGGTCGGGTAAATGGCAAAGGTATCACTGGAGAAAGACAAGATTAAATTCCTGCTGGTCGAGGGCGTACATCAAAAAGCAATCGATAGCCTTCGTGCGGCAGGTTACACCAACATCGAATTTCACAAAGGCGCGCTCGATACCGAAGAGCTGAAAGCGTCCATCCGTGATGCCCACTTCATTGGCCTGCGATCCCGTACTCACCTGACTGAAGAGGTTATTGCCGCGGCGGAAAAGCTGGTGGCTATCGGCTGCTTCTGCATTGGTACCAACCAGGTTGACCTGAATGCTGCCGCGAAACGCGGTATTCCCGTCTTCAACGCCCCGTTCTCCAACACCCGTTCCGTGGCGGAGCTGGTGATTGGCGAACTGCTTCTTCTGCTGCGCGGCATTCCTGAAGCTAACGCCAAGGCGCACCGCGGCGTGTGGAACAAACTGGCGTCTGGCTCATATGAAGCGCGTGGTAAAAAGCTGGGGATTATCGGCTACGGCCACATCGGTACCCAACTGGGGATTCTGGCGGAATCTCTCGGTATGCATGTCTATTTTTACGATATCGAAAGCAAGCTGCCGCTGGGCAATGCCACCCAGGTTCAACACCTGTCTGACCTGCTGAACATGAGTGACGTGGTGAGCCTGCACGTGCCGGAAAATGCGTCCACCAAAAACATGATGGGCGCGGAAGAGCTGGCGCTGATGAAGCCGGGCTCACTGCTGATTAACGCCGCGCGCGGCACGGTTGTCGATATCCCTGCGCTGTGCGATGCGCTGAAGCGTAAGCATCTGGCGGGCGCGGCCATCGACGTCTTCCCGACGGAGCCAGCGACCAACAGCGATCCGTTTACCTCTCCGCTGTGCGAGTTCGACAACGTGATCCTGACGCCACACATCGGCGGCTCTACCCAGGAAGCGCAGGAGAATATCGGCCTGGAAGTGGCGGGTAAGCTGAGCAAATATTCCGACAACGGTTCTACGCTCTCTGCCGTGAACTTCCCGGAAGTGTCTCTGCCGCTGCACGGTGGTCGTCGTCTGCTGCACATCCACGAGAACCGTCCTGGCGTGCTGACCGCGATCAACCAGATCTTTGCCGAGCAGGGCGTCAACATTGCCGCGCAGTATCTGCAGACGAACTCGCAGATGGGCTACGTGGTTATTGATATCGAAGCGGATGACGATGTGGCCGAAAAAGCGCTGCAGAGCATGAAGGCGATTCAGGGAACAATTCGCGCGCGTCTGCTGTACTAATTGTGGCGAGGTAAATGCAAAACGGTAACGATAGTTACCGTTTTTTTATGTTTTCACCCTCTCCCTGTGGGAGAGGGTTGGGTGAGGGCATCAGGCCGCACGTTTGATTCACCATTCCCACAACTTCGACGGCGTCACCACCGCCGGCAACGGCACATCCCACTTCTCCACCGGCAACGCCTCCACGCCCTGACAATCATGCGCATAGCCCACCGGCTGCAACCCGTACTGCTGCCAGTTTTGCAGCGTTCGGTCATAAAAACCGCCGCCCATCCCTAAACGCTGGCCCTGTTCATCAAACGCCACCAGCGGCGTAATCAGCACATCCAGCTGTGACAGCGGGAGCACGTCGCGCACGTCGAGTTTCGGTTCGGTGATTTTCAGGCGATTTACCACCAGTTCGCTGTGCGGATGGTAGTGCAGAAAAAGCAAATTACCTTCGCTGAACGGGTGCAGCACCGGCAGATAGACCTTCTTCCCGGCGCGCCAGAGCTGTTCTATCAGCGGTTGGGTATCCAGCTCTCCATCAAATGACAGAAACAGCGCAACGGTGTGCGCCATCACGACAGGGGGATACGCCATCATACGGGCGGCGGCCTGCTGGGCAAAATGCGCTTGCTGATCGGCGGTTAACGCACGGCGGCGCTGACGAATTAACTGACGGATGTCCTGGCGTGAAGCAGAAACTTCAGGGAATTGGGTCATGGTAGTCGGTAGAAGAAAAGAGAGGGAATCTCCGAGATGCCGCCGCAGGCTGTAACCCTTGAACCCTTGGTTCAAGGTGAATGTGTCGTCATAGTTTTAAGGCTTCTCGGACGGACCGAGCATGCTCACCAACCATGGAGCGCCACATTCTTGTGGTATGAAATATCGGCTCAGGGGACTGGCCCGCTTGCGAACATCTCAGAGAAATTTTGTCTTCACAGTTACTCTACCATAGTCAACTGAGAAGTGTTATTCAAACTTTGGTCCCGGTCTTTCGGGATTGCGACCTTGATCAAGCAATGCCTGTTCTATGGTCTGCTGGAGCATTTTAATGCGCTGCTCCATGCTTGCCGCGTAGTCGCGGGTCTTCGCTTTTTCCTGAGTCAGTTCATAGCTGATGTTCAACGCGGCGATGAAAACCAGCTGCTCAGTATTTGTGACTCTAGTGCGTTCTTTTAGATCTTGCAACCGCTGATTCAAATCGTCCGCTGCCTGATTCAAAGCATCCCTTTGTTCAGGCGGACAATTCACTCGCAGTGAACGGCCAAAAATCTGGAGATCGACGGGTTGTGCAGACATGCCACCTTCCTGCTGATTGACTGCGCTGCCTTCGCTTACTGCCCCGGGGGCTGCGAAGGGGCGACACTATAGCTACCCTGATGTGAAGATACAAGCCCTTTTCTGGTATCACCAGGGTCCAAAGTGGTAGCATATCATGAAACTTCCCCCCTTTGATGACGAATGCTCATGTCTATACAGAACGAAATGCCTGGTTACAAGGATTTAAACCAGTTACTGAACCAGCAGGGAATCGGTTTAACCCCTGCCGAAATGCACGGTCTGATCAGTGGCATGCTGTGCGGCGGAAACAGCGACAGCTCATGGCAGCCGCTGATCCACGACCTCACGAATGAAGGGCTGGCGTTTGGTCACGAGCTGGCGGAAGCGCTGCGTAAAATGCACGCTGCAACCAGCGATTCGCTGGAAGACGATGGCTTCCTTTTTCAGCTTTATCTGCCTGAAGGCGACGACGTCAGCGTGTTCGATCGCGCCGATGCGCTGGCCGGCTGGGTAAACCACTATCTGCTGGGGCTGGGCGTGACGCAGCCTAAACTCGATAAAGTGACCGGCGAAGCGGGTGAGGCGATCGACGACCTGCGTAACATCGCCCAGCTCGGCTACGATGAAGACGAAGACCAGGAAGAGCTGGAAATGTCTCTTGAAGAGATTATCGAGTACGTGCGCGTGGCGGCATTGCTATGCCACGACAACTTCACGCGCTCTCAGCCGACCGCGCCGGAAGTCCGCAAGCCAACCTTACATTAAGAAAAATAACGCACAGGAGGGTGTCATGGTTATGTCGAGTCAAGAGTATTCGCGCCGCCGTCAGGCGCTGCTGGCAACAATGCAGCCGGGCAGCGCCGCGCTGATTTTTGCTGCGCCCGAAGTCACGCGCAGCGCCGACAGCGAATATCCCTATCGCCAGAGCAGCGATTTCTGGTACTTCACCGGCTTTAACGAGCCGGAAGCGGTGCTGGTGCTGATTAAGAGCAATGACACCCACAACCACAGCGTGATTTTCAACCGCGTGCGCGATCTGACAGCCGAAATCTGGTTTGGCCGCCGCTTAGGCCAGGAGGCCGCACCGGCGAAGCTGGGCGTTGACCGCGCGCTGGCGTTTAGCGAAATCAACCAGCAGCTCTATCAGCTGCTTAACGGCCTCGACGTGCTCTATCACGCGCAGGGCGAATATGCCTACGCCGATGAGATTGTTTTCACCGCGCTGGATAAGCTGCGCAAAGGCTCGCGGCAGAACCTGTCCGCGCCGGCCACGCTGACGGACTGGCGTCCGGTGGTGCATGAAATGCGCCTGTTCAAGTCAGAAGAAGAACTAAATTTGATGCGTCGTGCGGGCGAAATCAGCGCCCTGGCGCACACCCGCGCCATGGAAAAGTGCCGTCCCGGGATGTTCGAATACCAG
The DNA here is from genome assembly GCF_003144775.1 of Enterobacter sp. CGMCC 5087. Lineage (NCBI taxonomy): Bacteria > Pseudomonadati > Pseudomonadota > Gammaproteobacteria > Enterobacterales > Enterobacteriaceae > Enterobacter > Enterobacter sp. CGMCC 5087. The sequence continues at coordinate 45,081 of NZ_QFXN01000066.1, forward strand.
CTGGAAGGCGAAATTCATCACGAATTTAACCGCCACGGCGCGCGTTATCCCTCTTACAACACCATTGTTGGCGGCGGAGAAAACGGCTGCATTCTGCACTACACCGAAAACGAAAGCGCGCTGCGCGACGGCGATCTGGTGCTGATTGACGCCGGCTGCGAATACCAGGGCTACGCGGGGGACATCACTCGTACTTTCCCGGTGAACGGGAAATTCTCACCGGCACAGCGCGCCATTTACGACATTGTCCTGGAATCGCTTGAGGCGGCGATCAGGCTGTATCGTCCCGGTACCTCCATGCAGGAAGTGACCGGCGAAGTGGTGCGCATCATAATTACCGGCCTGGTCAGGCTCGGGATCCTGAAAGGAGAGGTCGACACCCTGATCGCTGAAAATGCGCATCGACCGTATTTCATGCACGGCCTGAGCCACTGGCTGGGGCTGGATGTACATGACGTTGGCGCGTACGGCACGGACCGCTCGCGCGTGCTGGAGCCGGGCATGGTGTTAACCGTGGAGCCAGGCCTGTATATCGCGCCGGATGCCGACGTGCCTGAGGAGTACCGCGGGATTGGCATTCGTATTGAAGATGACATCGTCATTACCGAAACCGGTAACGAAAACCTGACCGCGAGCGTCGTGAAAAACGCTGACGATATCGAGGCGCTGATGGCAGCGGCACGCGCATGAGCGTGATTATCGTTGGCGGCGGCATGACCGGGGCCACGCTGGCGCTGGCCATTTCGCATTTGACGCAGGGGCAGCTTGCGGTGCACCTGGTGGAAGCCGTTGCGCCGCAGGCAAAGAATCATCCCGGTTTTGATTCCCGCGCCATTGCCCTGGCGCAGGGTACCTGTCAGCAACTGTCCCGCATTGGCATCTGGCAGGCCATCGCCGATTGCGCGACGGCAATTAAAACCGTTCACGTAAGCGATCGCGGTCATGCTGGCTTTGTCACGCTGGACGCGCAGGATTATCGCATTGACGCGCTGGGTCAGGTTGTTGAGCTACACGACGTCGGATTGCGTCTGTTCCGCCTGCTCCAGGATGCGCCGGGCGTCACGCTGCATTGTCCAGCGCGCGTGGCCGGCGTGAGCCGCAGTGAGGCGTCGGTCAGCGTAACGCTGGAAAACGGCACCGAGCTTGAAGGCCAGCTTCTGGTCGCCGCGGACGGCTCGCGCTCATCGCTCGGCGCCCAGTGTGGTGTGGAGTGGCGTCAGCAGCCTTACGGGCAGGTTGCGGTCATTGCCAACGTCTCTACCGCAGCTGAACACCGCGGCAGGGCGTTTGAACGCTTTACGCAGCATGGCCCGCTGGCGATGCTGCCGATGTCGGACGGGCGGTGTTCTCTGGTCTGGTGCCATCCGCAGGATAAGGCCGAAGAGGTTAAAGCCTGGTCCGACGAACGTTTTTGTTCCGAGCTGCAGAAAGCCTTTGGCTGGCGGCTGGGGCGTATTACCCATGCGGGGAAACGTGCGGTCTATCCGCTGTCGTTAACCACCGCATCGCAGTCTGTTTCTCACCGCGTGGCGCTGGTCGGCAACGCCGCGCAGACATTACATCCGATTGCCGGACAAGGATTCAACCTTGGCCTGCGGGATGTTATGAGCCTGGCGGAAACCCTTTCACAGGCGTGGGGCGAGCAAAAAGACTGTGGCGCTTATTCGGTGCTAAGCCATTACCAGAAACGACGTCAGGCCGATAAAGAGGCGACGATTGGCGTTACCGACGGCTTAGTCCATCTCTTTGCCAATCGCTGGGCGCCGCTGGTTGCAGGTCGCAACCTCGGGCTGATGGCGATGGAATTATTCATTCCGGCACGTGACGTGCTGGCGCAGCGGACTCTTGGTTGGGTCGCGCGTTAAGGAGTTATCACCGTGCAAAATGTTGATGTCGCCATCGTTGGCGGCGGTATGGTTGGACTGGCGCTGGCCTGTGGTTTACAGGGCAGCGGCCTGCGCGTGGCGGTGCTGGAGCAAAAGCAGCCTCAGCCCGTTGCGCCAGATGCCCCGCCGGAACTCCGCGTCTCGGCGATCAATGCCGCCAGCGAGAAACTGCTGGCGCACCTTGGCGTCTGGGCAGATATTGTGGCGCAGCGCGCAAGCTGCTATCACGGCATGGAAGTGTGGGATAAAGACAGCTTTGGTCATATTGCTTTTGATGATGAAAGCATGGGCTACAGCCATCTGGGTCATATCGTCGAAAACGCGGTGATCCACCACGCGCTGTGGCAGAAAGCACAGCAGAGCAGTGACGTGACCCTGATTGCGCCTGCGCAGGTCCAGCAGGTGGCGTGGGGTGAAAACGAGGCGTTTATCACCTTACAGAGCGGCGACATGCTGACCGCGCGTCTGGTGGTCGGTGCTGACGGTGCTAACTCCTGGCTGCGCAACAAAGCCGATATTCCGCTGACCTTCTGGGATTACCGCCATCATGCTCTGGTGGCAACGATCCGAACAGAGGAGCCGCACGGCGGCGTGGCGCGGCAGATTTTCCACAACGACGGCATTCTGGCGTTCCTGCCGCTTGCCGATCCGCACCTGTGCTCGATTGTCTGGTCCCTGGTGCCTGAAAAAGCCCTGCTGATGCAGGAGGCGGAGCCGGACGCCTTTAACCAGGCGCTGTGCATGGCGTTTGATAACCGCCTTGGCTTATGCGCCCTTGAAAGCGAGCGGCAGGTGTTCCCGTTAACCGGCCGCTACGCGCGTCAGTTTGCGGCGCACCGTCTGGCGCTGGTCGGTGATGCGGCGCATACCATTCATCCGCTGGCCGGGCAGGGCGTTAACCTTGGCTTTATGGACGCGGCGGAGCTGGTTGAGGAACTGCGTCGCCTGCATCGCGAAGGCAAAGATATCGGCCAGCATCTCTACCTGCGTCGCTACGAGCGCAGCCGCAAGCACAGTGCGGCGATGATGCTGGCGGGCATGCAGGGCTTCCGCGAGCTGTTTGCCGGGGCGAATCCGGCAAAAAAACTGCTGCGCGACATTGGCCTCAAGCTTGCTGACACCCTTCCGGGTGTTAAACCTCAACTCCTCCGTCAGGCGATGGGTCTTAACGACCTGCCGGACTGGCTGCGTTAATTTAGACCCCCGTCACACTTTATTTTCCCGGCCTCTGCGCCGGGGAAATACCCTCGTTTGAAATATTCTAATTTCACGTCATTTTTCGCATTAGAAAATCTAATCTACGAGATTTTATGTTACGGAAATTCGGCCCGTTTTTCCGGACGAAATATCACCATGTGCTAAATCCTGTTAGATCATTGTTAATTTTGTGCGGTGTTAATCGCATTTTTCCAGTGAATAACTCTGTAGGCTTTTTAGCGTTTTTTGGTCATAAGCTAATGTGATGACCCGTTTTACCTTATGGTTAACCGCCGGTTTCGGTGGTAAGTTCGGGTAAAAGAGAACGTTTGCGTCGGCGCCAGGTAACGGGGCCGATACCGGGTTTCACGGTGAATTTTCAACGAGGACAAGATGGCTCAACAGACTCCTTTGTACGAACAACACGTGTTATGCGGCGCCCGCATGGTGGACTTCCATGGCTGGATGATGCCGCTGCACTACGGCTCGCAGATTGATGAGCACCACGCGGTGCGCACCGATGCCGGTATGTTCGACGTGTCCCACATGACGATTGTCGATCTGCGCGGTAGCCGCACCCGGGAGTTTTTGCGTTATCTGCTGGCAAATGACGTCGCCAAACTGAAGACACCGGGTAAAGCACTCTATACCGGCATGCTGAATGCCTCGGGCGGCGTGATTGATGACCTTATCGTCTATTACTTCACTGAAGATTTCTTCCGCCTCGTTGTCAACTCCGCCACCCGCGAAAAAGACCTCTCCTGGATCACCCAACACGCCGAACCTTATGCCATCGACATCGCCGTCCGTGACGATCTGTCGCTGATCGCCGTACAGGGGCCGAACGCGCAGGCGAAAGCCGCGTCTCTGTTTAACGACGAGCAACGCAAAGCAACCGAAGGCATGAAGCCGTTCTTCGGCGTGCAGGCGGGCGATCTGTTTATCGCCACCACCGGCTACACCGGTGAAGCGGGCTACGAAATTGCCATGCCGAACGAGAAGGCCGCTGATTTCTGGCGTGCGCTGGTGGAAGCGGGCGTGAAGCCTGCGGGTCTGGGCGCGCGCGATACGCTGCGTCTGGAAGCGGGAATGAACCTCTACGGTCAGGAGATGGATGAAGGCGTCTCTCCGCTGGCCGCCAACATGGGCTGGACCATCGCATGGGAACCGGCTGACCGTGACTTTATTGGCCGTGAAGCGCTGGAGCTGCAGCGCGAGAAGGGCACTGAACAGCTGGTGGGGCTGGTGATGACCGAGAAGGGCGTGCTGCGCGGTGAACTGCCGGTGCGCTTCACCGATGCCGACGGCAATCCTCGCGAAGGCGTGATCACCAGCGGTACCTTCTCCCCGACGCTGGGCTACAGTATTGCACTGGCACGCGTGCCGGCGGGCATTGGCGAAACAGCGGTGGTGCAAATCCGCAACCGCGAAATGCCGGTCAACGTGACCAAACCGATTTTTGTTCGCGCCGGTAAGCCGGTCGCCTAATCATTCTTATCAGGAGAACTTCAATGAGCAATGTGCCAGCAGAACTGAAATACAGCAAAGAACACGAGTGGCTGCGCAAAGAGGCGGACGGCACTTACACCGTAGGGATCACCGAGCACGCGCAAGAGCTGCTGGGCGACATGGTGTTTGTTGACCTGCCTGACGTGGGCACGACCGTTAGCGCGGGCGACGACTGCGCCGTGGCGGAGTCCGTAAAAGCGGCTTCTGATATCTACGCTCCAGTAAGCGGCGAAATCGTTGCCGTCAACGACGCGCTGAGCGATTCGCCAGAGCTGGTGAACAGCGAGCCTTATGAAGGCGGCTGGATCTTCAAGATCAAAGCCAGCGACGAATCTCAGGTTGCCGCGCTGCTGGATGCGACCGCGTACGAAGCACTGTTAGAAGACGAGTAATCGTTTATCCCCCTCTCCTTTCAGGAGAGGGCAGGGGCGAGGGTGCCCATCTTCCCCTCGCCCTAACCCTCTCCCAGAGGGAGAGGGAACTTAAATTCACTGCACGTTTCAGGAACCATCGCTCATGACACAGACTTTAAGCCAGCTTGAAAACCGTGGCGCCTTCATTGAACGTCACATTGGGCCGGATGCTCAGCAACAGCAGGAGATGCTGAAGACAGTTGGCGCGGATTCATTAAACGCACTGATCGGCCAGATTGTGCCAAAAGACATCCAGCTTGCCACGCCGCCTCAGGTGGGGGAAGCCACCACGGAATTCGCCGCGCTGGCGGAGCTGAAGGCTATCGCAGGCCTGAACAAGCGCTATAAGTCTTACATTGGCATGGGCTACACCAACGTGCAGTTACCGCCGGTTATCCTGCGCAACATGCTGGAAAACCCGGGCTGGTACACCGCTTACACCCCGTATCAGCCGGAAGTCTCCCAGGGCCGTCTGGAAGCGCTGCTGAACTTCCAGCAGGTGACGCTGGATCTGACCGGTATGGATATTGCCTCCGCCTCGCTGCTGGATGAAGCGACCGCCGCCGCCGAAGCAATGGCGATGGCCAAGCGCGTGAGCAAGCTGAAAAATGCCAACCGCTTCTTCGTGGCGGCGGACGTGCATCCCCAGACGCTGGACGTGGTGCGCACTCGCGCTGAAACCTTCGGCTTTGACGTGATCGTCGACGACGCCGACAAAGTGCTGGATCACCAGGACGTCTTCGGCGTGCTGCTGCAGCAGGTGGGGACAACGGGCGAAGTTCACGACTACGGCGCACTGATTGCCGAGCTGAAAACCCGCAAAGTGGTTGTCAGCGTTGCCGCCGATTTTATGGCGCTGGTGCTGCTGACGGCGCCGGGTAAACAGGGCGCAGATATCGTCTTCGGTTCAGCGCAACGCTTCGGCGTGCCGATGGGCTACGGCGGCCCGCACGCGGCGTTCTTCGGCGCGAAAGATGAATTCAAACGCTCTATGCCTGGCCGCATCATCGGCGTCTCAAAAGACGCTGCCGGTAACACCGCGCTGCGCATGGCGATGCAAACCCGCGAGCAACACATCCGCCGCGAGAAAGCGAACTCCAACATCTGTACCTCCCAGGTGCTGCTGGCAAACATCGCCAGCCTGTACGCCGTGTTCCACGGCCCGGCTGGTCTGAAACGCATTGCCAGCCGCATTCACCGCCTGGCCGATATTCTGGCCTGCGGTCTGCAGCAGAAAGGCCTTAAGCTGCGCCACGCTCACTACTTCGACACCCTGTGTGTGGAAGTGGCGGACAAAGCGGCCGTGCTGGCGCGCGCGAATGCAGCAGAGATCAACCTGCGCAGCGACATCCACAACGCCGTCGGCATTACGCTGGATGAAAGCACCACCCGCGACGATATCCTGAACCTGTTCAGCGTGTTGCTGGGTGACGCGCACGGTCTGGACATTGACGCACTCGACAAAGAGGTCGCGCTCGACAGCCGCTCCATTCAGGAAAGCATGCTGCGTAACGATGCGATCCTGACGCATCCGGTCTTTAATCGCTATCACAGCGAAACCGAGATGATGCGCTATATGCATTCTCTGGAGCGCAAGGATCTGGCGCTGAACCAGGCGATGATCCCGCTGGGCTCCTGCACCATGAAGCTGAACGCCGCGGCAGAGATGATCCCGATCACCTGGCCTGAATTCTCCGAGCTGCACCCGTTCTGCCCGCCAGAGCAGGCGGAAGGTTATCATATGATGATCAACCAGCTTTCCGACTGGCTGGTGAAGCTGACCGGTTATGACGCGCTCTGCATGCAGCCAAACTCCGGCGCGCAGGGCGAATACGCGGGCCTGCTGGCGATCCGTCACTATCACGAAAGCCGCAACGAAGGTCACCGCGATATCTGCCTGATCCCAAGCTCTGCCCACGGTACCAACCCGGCTTCTGCCCAGATGGCGGGCATGGAAGTGGTGGTGGTTGCGTGCGATAAAAATGGCAACATCGATCTGGCCGACCTGCGCGCGAAAGCCGAGCAGGCGGGCGACAAGCTCTCCTGCATCATGGTGACCTACCCGTCTACCCACGGCGTGTACGAAGAAACTATCCGTGAAGTGTGCGAAGTGGTGCACCAGTTCGGCGGTCAGGTTTACCTCGACGGCGCGAACATGAACGCCCAGGTGGGCATTACCTCTCCGGGCTTTATCGGCGCGGACGTATCGCACCTGAACCTGCACAAAACCTTCTGCATCCCGCACGGCGGTGGCGGCCCGGGCATGGGCCCAATCGGCGTGAAAGCGCATCTGGCCCCGTTTGTCCCAGGCCACAGCGTTGTGCAGATTGAAGGCATGCTGACCCGTCAGGGCGCGGTCTCTGCGGCACCGTTCGGCAGCGCCTCTATCCTGCCAATCAGCTGGATGTACATCCGCATGATGGGCGCGGAAGGACTGAAGCAGGCGAGCCAGGTAGCCATTCTGAACGCCAACTATATTGCGACGCGCCTGAAGTCCGCCTTCCCGGTGCTCTATACCGGCCGCGACGGTCGCGTGGCGCACGAGTGTATCCTCGATATTCGTCCTCTGAAAGAAGCTACGGGCATCAGCGAACTGGATATCGCCAAGCGTCTGATCGACTACGGCTTCCACGCGCCAACCATGTCGTTCCCGGTTGCGGGTACGCTGATGGTTGAGCCGACCGAGTCTGAAAGCAAGGCCGAGCTGGACCGCTTTATCGACGCAATGCTGGCGATCCGCATGGAGATCGACCGCGTGCAGGACGGCGAGTGGACGCTGGAAGATAACCCGCTGGTCAACGCTCCGCATACCCAGCATGAGATGGTATCCGAGTGGAACCACGGCTATTCCCGCGAGCTGGCTGTCTTCCCGGCAGGCGTGGCAAACAAATACTGGCCGACCGTGAAGCGTCTTGATGACGTCTACGGCGACCGTAACCTGTTCTGCTCCTGCGTGCCGATGAGCGAATACCAGTAATATTGCTGATGTAGTAACGTAGGCCGGGTAAGGCGAAGCCGCCACCCGGCTTTTTTATTGGGAGAAGAAAATGGCAATAGCACTGGTCACCGGCGCCAGCCGGGGCATTGGGAAAGCCACCGCGCTGCAGCTGGCGCGCGAAGGCTACACCGTAGCGGTGAACTATCATCACAACATTAAAGCCGCGACGGACGTGATCAACCAGATCGTTGAAGCGGGCGGTAAAGCCTTTGCCGTCCGCGCAGATATCAGTGATGAAGCCCAGGTGCTAGCGATGTTTGACGGCCTCGATCGTGAAGGCGAGCCGCTTCGTGCGCTGGTCAATAATGCGGGGATTCTGTTTGAGCAATCCACTATCGAGAACCTCTCCGCTGAGCGCATTAACCGCGTCCTGGCGACCAACGTCACGGGCTACTTTCTCTGCTGCCGGGAAGCGGTAAAACGCATGTCCTTCAGGCATGGCGGCAAGGGCGGGGCGATAGTGAACGTCTCTTCCGCCGCGTCGCGCCTGGGCGCGCCGGGTGAATATGTGGATTATGCCGCGTCGAAGGGCGCAGTGGATTCTCTGACAACCGGTTTAGCTCTGGAGGTTGCGGCGCAGGGTATTCGCGTCAACTGCGTACGTCCGGGGCTGATTTATACCGATATTCATGCGTCCGGCGGAGAGCCGGGGCGAGTGGATCGCGTGAAATCCTTGCTGCCGATGCAGCGCGGCGGCCAGCCGGAAGAGGTGGCGCAGGCGATTGTCTGGCTGCTGAGCGAGAAGGCGTCGTACGTGACGGGCAGTTTTATTGAGCTAGCGGGCGGGAAGTAGACCCCTCAACCTAACCCTCTCCCAAAGGGAGAGGGGATCAAGCGTAGCGCCGCCCGGCGCTACAGTTTCTCGCCGTTGCTGGCAATCACGCCCTTATACCACTCGAAGCTTTTCTTGCGCGAACGCGACATGTCGCCCGTGCCGTCGTCGTGCTTGTTCACGTAGATAAAGCCGTAGCGCTTGCTGTACTGGCCGGTGGTGAACGACACGCAGTCGATGCAGCCCCATGGCGTATAGCCCATCAGATCCACGCCGTCGTGCGTCACGGCTTTGATCATCTCTTCCACGTGGGCACGCAGGTAGTCGATACGATAGTCGTCGTTGATGCTGCCGTCTTCTTCTACCTTATCGTAGGCGCCGAACCCGTTTTCCACGATAAACAGCGGCTTCTGATAACGCTCGTACAGTTCGCACAGGGAATAACGCAGGCCTACCGGATCGATCTGCCAGCCCCAGTCAGAAGCCTTAACGTGCGGGTTCGGCACGCTGCCTTCGAAACCCGAAATCGCATCGCCGGTCCCGCCTTCCGCTTTCACCGCGTTGGTCATGTAGTAGCTGAAACCTAAGTAGTCGCAGGTACCTTCACGCAGGATCTGCTCGTCGCCTGCCTCCATTTTTATGGAGAAGCCGCGGCGCTCCCACTCGTTCAGCACGTAGGACGGGTAGTATCCGCGCAGCTGGACGTCGGTAAAGACATAACGCTCGCGCATGGATTCCTGGGCGAACATCACGTCTTCCGGTTTGCAGGAGAACGGATAGAGCGCCACCATGGCCAGCATGCAGCCAACTTTCATCTCAGGGTTGATGCGGCGCGCGGCTTTCACCGCCAGGGCGCTGGCCACAAACTGGTGGTGCAGGACCTGGTACATGGTCTCTTCCGGATTGTCATGTTCGGTATAGACCACGCCCGAGCAGCAGTACCCGAACAGCGGCGCGCGCCAGTTACGCTGGTTATTGATTTCGTTGAAGGTCATCCAGTATTTGACCTTGTTTTTGTAGCGCTCAAAAACCACTTCCGCGAAGCGCACAAAGAAATCGACCACTTTACGGTTGGTCCAGCTACCGTACTCCTGCACCAGGTGCAGCGGCATTTCGAAGTGGGAGAGGGTGATCACCGGTTCGATGTTGTATTTCAGCAGCTCGTCGAACATGTCGTCGTAGAACTTCAGCCCCTCTTCGTTTGGCTGCGTTTCGTCACCTTTCGGGAAGATGCGCGTCCAGGCGATAGAGGTGCGGAAGCACTTGAAACCCATCTCGGCAAACAGCTTGATGTCTTCTTTATAGCGGCCGTGGAAGTCGATGGCCTCGTGGTTTGGATAGTATTTACCCGGCACTACTTCCTGGGTGATTTCGCGCGGGACGCCGTGCGCGCCGCCGGTCAATACGTCACAAATGCTTGGCCCTTTGCCGCCTTTGTTCCAGCCGCCTTCAACCTGGTGAGCGGCAACCGCGCCGCCCCATAAAAAATCTTTTGGTAAGGTTAATTTTTTCATCGCTGCTCTTCTCAATAAATGGCTTATTGGCATCGAGTCTAGCAAAGCGAAATTGAATGTCACGATATAACAATTCACAGTAAATGTGATTTGTCACATCAAAAAAACAGGGTGTTTTATTCTGTGAGTTTCTTCGCCAGTTTACGTCCGAGAGATTCCAGAATATAAATGACGGGAATTTGCGTGGTGATGTCGTAGACGCCTGCAATACGCGTCTGAGGAACATGCCAGGAGAGATTAAAGTCCGCCAGTTTTGCGAGACGCGAGTGCTCGTGGCTGGTTATCGAGAGCACCTTGCAGTGATGCAGGCTGAACTGGCTGGCGAAGCGCAGGATCTCCTCGGTCTCGCCCGAGACGGAAAGCACAATCGCCAGCGCATTTTTCGCCATATCATTGGTGACCGGGAAATAAGGATCATCAATATGATTACTGAATTTCCCGATATTAGAAAAGAAGCGTGCGCCATATTTTGCCAGCGAACCCGATGTTCCGGCACCGACAAATATAATTCGCTCTGACGATAAAATAATATCAACCGCCTTATCTAATAACGCATCGAACTCTTCATTATTCACGCTTTTAAAAAAGCTGATAATTTCGCTGGCACCGAAATTTGCCTGCTGGGGCTCGTTCTGTTCAAGATAAAGCTTAAAGCGCACCCGAAATTCAGAATACCCTTCGCAGTTAAGCTTGCGGCAAAAGCGCAGGATGGTGGTGGTTGAGACGTCTGCCGCATCCGCCAGCTCGCGGATGGTCATGTACATCACTTTGTCACGATTTTTTATGACATAGTTGTAGACCATCATCTCCAGGTTATTGAGACTGGCAATGGCGGAATGGGAGAACATGCTCACAATGGCTACACTCACTCATCAGACTTTTCTTCAGGGAATAATAACATGCAGCCAAACGACATCACTTTTTTTCAGCGTTTTCAGGACGACATTCTGGCCGGACGTAAAACCATCACTATCCGGGATAAAAGTGAATCCCATTTCAAAACCGGCGATATCCTGCGGGTGGGGCGTTATGAGGATGATGGTTATTTTTGCACCATCGAAGTAACGGGAACGTCAACCGTTACGTTCGATACATTGACGCAAAAACATGCTGAACAGGAGAACATGACCCTGGATGCATTGAAAAACGTGATCTCAGAGATCTACCCCAGGCAGAACCAGTTTTATGTGATTGATTTTAAATGTTTATAATTAAAATCGAAACGCACGTTCGCTGAAATTAAAGTGTAACTGTCTGATTGTAATTTAGAAACGTTATGTTTAACTTTATTTTGGCTAACAGGTGTTCACTGGAATCATTCTCAGTTAGCATAGTTATGCGATGAATAATCATCTTTTGTTTTCCCGGAGTTTTGTATGGTGAGTAGACCATTAATCGCACAGGGATATTCGCTGGCTGAGGAAGTAGCCAACAGCATCAGCCACGGCATTGGCCTGGTGTTTGGGATTGTCGGCTTAGTGTTATTGCTGGTGCAGGCGGTGGACGCCAATGCCAGCGCGATGGCCATTACCAGCTACAGCCTGTATGGCGGGAGTATGATCCTGCTGTTCCTGGCCTCGACGCTGTATCACGCGATCCCGCATCAGCGGGCCAAAATGTGGCTCAAGAAGTTTGACCACTGCGCTATCTATCTTCTGATTGCAGGCACCTACACGCCGTTTTTGCTGGTGGGGCTCAACTCACCGCTGTCGCGTGGCCTGATGATTGTTATCTGGAGCCTGGCACTGCTGGGGATCCTGTTTAAGCTGACCATCGCGCACCGGTTTAAGGTGCTGTCACTGGTCACCTATCTGACAATGGGCTGGCTGTCGCTGATTGTGGTGTATCAACTGGCGGTCAAACTGTCGGTAGGGGGCGTGACGCTTCTGGCCTTAGGCGGCGTGGTGTACTCGCTCGGCGTGATTTTCTACGTCTGCAAGCGCATCCCATACAACCATGCCATCTGGCACGGCTTTGTGCTGGGCGGCAGCGTATGCCATTTTTTGGCGATCTATTTGTACGTGGGGCAGGTGTAGTTTTTTCCACCGTGCTGGCGGTTGCCCTCACTCCGGCCCTCTCCCACAGGGAGAGGGAGGGCACCTGGATACGATTACTCTTCTAACGAATATGGCAACGGCTCGATGCTCAGCGTGTTCGCATCGTCACGCACGCGGAACACGCTGTCGGCTTCCATGTCGTTGTTCATGACGGCCTGAACCAAAAGACGTCCATCATCCAGCTGTACGGCGGCTAACACGGTGCCGGTGCGGCGCCAGTTATCACCCATCTTCAGCTCTAAGTCTTCACCCGCTTCAGGTACACGGCTGGCATGGCCTGCCAGCGTCCACAGCGCTCGTTTGTTTGCGCCGCGGAATTTTGCACGCGCCACCATCTCCTGGCCGGTGTAACAGCCCTTTTTAAAGCTGATACCTCCCAGTGCCTGCAGGTTCGTTGCCTGAGGAATAAACTGCGCGCTGTTTGCTGCGTCAATCACCGGCAGACCCGCTTCGATGTTCAGCGCGAGCCACTGCTGACTATTGTTGAGCTGCGCTTCGCCGCGCAGCGCTTCGGTCACGCGTTCGGCCGTTGCCGCATCCGTGACTAACAGGAAACGCTCCGCCGGGTGTTCAAACCACAGGATGGAGGTTGCGCCTTCGCTGACCACCTGCTTTTCTGCATCCGGCAGTTCGCTGAAGAGATTTTTCAGGGCCGCACGCGCCTGGAAACCGGCCACTCCCAACAGGACATGTTCGTCGTCCGGGGCGATAGTGACTTTGGAGAAGACCGCGTACTTCTTCAGCTCTTTGAGCTGGGCCTCTTGCAGGCTGCGGCGCTCAATAAAGGCAAAGCCGTCCTGACGGCGGAAGAGGCGCAGGTTGCTCCACATTTTGCCTTTTGGGTCGCAATGCGCGGCCAGCAGGTGCTGATGCTCGGTCATCTGGCTGACGTCGGCGGTCACCTGGCCCTGCAGATATTTTTCGGCGTCGGCACCGGTGAGCGTTGCCAGCGCCCAGTCATCAAGAGAAATAAGCGTCAGCGGCAGACGCGCAGAGGCGGCGGGCTGGCGAGGAGAAAATGGTGTAAATGCCATAACGATATCCTGAATTGCTTAACGCTTTGATAATGCCTAATGGTAAAAGAGCCTGCAGGCAATGCAAGCGCTTTCAACAGACCATTTGTGCCCTAAACCGGTTATGCGTAGCGCTACGCAAAATAATGTAATCCGCTGTCTTTGTAGGGATTATTCTGGAAGCCTGCTCGGCGATCGCAATATTCCAGTAATGAAACGGTCAAAAACACGTTACACTAGCTGGTGTCCCCGTAGAGAAATAAAAAAGACTGAACGGGGTACCGACTGTGCCAAACGTAATGCAGGAAACTGAACATGGATATTAACAACAAGGCCCGTATTCACTGGGCGTGCCGTCGCGGCATGCGTGAACTTGATATTTCCATCATGCCTTTCTTCGAATATGAGTATGACAGCTTAAGCGATGATGATAAGCGTCTGTTTGTTCGCCTGCTTGAGTCTGACGATCCGGATTTATTCAACTGGCTGATGAACCACGGCAAACCCGCCGACACCGAGTTGCAACGGATGGTGCAATTAATTCAAACACGGAATCGGGAACGTGGTCCTGTGGCAATCTGATCTTCGCGTCTCGTGGCGCTCGCAGTGGATGTCTTTATTGCTCCACGGCCTGGTTGCGGCCTTTGTTTTACTGATGCCGTGGCCGCTGAGCTATACGCCGCTGTGGCTGCTGTTACTGTCGTTTGTCGTTTTTGACAGCGTACGCAGCCAGCGCCGCATTAATGCCCGTCAGGGAGAGATTAAATTACTGATGGATTCCCGCCTGCGCTGGCAGGGTAAAGAGTGGGATATTCTCGGTATGCCCTGGATGCTCAACTGCGGCATGATGTTACGGTTACGCAAGGTGGACGGCGGGCGTTGCCAGCATCTGTGGCTGGCGGCTGACAGTATGGATGCTGCCGAGTGGCGGGACCTGCGCCGGATGCTGTTGCAACAAACGACGCAGGGGTAATGCGCGTTAGCTAAACTTTTCAGCCATTTCGCCCAGAATCTGCTCGCACCAGCTTTGCAGGCGCTCATCGCTGAGATCGTACTGGTTGGTTTCATCCAGCGCGAGTCCTACAAACAATTCGCCGTCGGCGATAATCGGTTTTTTACTGGTAAACTCGTAACCTTCGGTTGGCCAGTAGCCGATAAACGATACTCCTTTCGGCGCCAGCTTGTCATGTAGCATGCCGAGCGCGTCCAGGAACCATTCCCCGTAACCCAGCTGATCCCCCATGCCGTACATGGCAATGATTTTGCCGTCGAGATTGACCGAATCGAGTTGATCCCAGATGGCTTCCCAGTCTTCCTGTATCTCACCAAAATCCCAGGTTGGGATGCCAAGAATCAGGACATCGTACTGTTCCATCAGCGCGACCGCGTCATCTTTCAGGTTATGCAACGTCACCAGTTCCGGGCCAATGATGTCGCGAATTTTCTCTGCCGCCATTTCGGTGTAGCAGGTGCTGGAACCATAGAACAGACCAATATTCATCGCGTAACTATCTCAATACTTGCTTTGACTTTGCGCGTAGTGTACCAGAAACCGGTCGCAATCAGGCATAATGGCCTGACTGCAGAATCAAAGGGGCTGATGTGGAAAAGGATCTCGCACTGATCGAACAGTTTCTCGACGCGCTGTGGCTGGAGAAAAATCTGGCCGAGAATACCCTCAGCGCCTACCGTCGCGATCTCACCATGCTGGTGGAATGGCTTGCGCACCGGGGGTTATCCCTTGCGAGCGCGCAGCGTGACGACCTGCAGGCGCTGCTGGGAGAACGTATCGCAGGGGGCTACAAAGCTACCAGTTCCGCGCGTTTGCTCAGCGCCATGCGTCGGCTGTTCCAGCATCTCTACCGTGAGAAGATTCGTGAAGACGATCCCAGCGCGCTGCTGGCATCCCCTAAGCTTCCGCAGCGGCTGCCGAAAGATCTCAGCGAAGCACAAGTTGAGAGATTATTACAGTCACCGGCTGTTGACCTGCCGCTGGAGTTACGCGATAAAGCCATGCTTGAGCTATTGTATGCTACCGGCTTGCGCGTTTCGGAACTGGTTGGCCTGACGATGAGCGACATCAGCCTGCGTCAGGGCGTGGTGCGCGTCATTGGTAAAGGAAACAAGGAAAGGCTGGTTCCGCTGGGTGAAGAGGCGGTTTACTGGCTGGAAACGTACCTTGAGCATGGTCGTCCGTGGCTGCTCAATGGTACGTCTATCGACGTCCTGTTTCCAAGCCAGCGCGCCCAGCAGATGACGCGGCAAACGTTCTGGCATCGCATCAAGCATTACGCCACACTGGCGGGTATCGACAGTGAAAAGCTTTCGCCGCACGTATTGCGTCACGCCTTCGCGACGCATCTGTTAAACCACGGCGCTGATTTACGCGTGGTGCAGATGCTGCTGGGGCACAGCGATCTTTCCACAACGCAAATTTACACCCATGTCGCGACGGAACGCCTGCGGCAGCTACACCAACAGCACCACCCTCGTGCGTGAGTGCCGACGAATTGTAACAGGATCACATATGAAAAAGTCTTTCGCGCTGTTCACCCTGCTGGCAGCCTCATTTACCGGTTTCGCCCATGCGGACGACGCCGCCATCAAACAGTCGCTCGCTAAGCTTGGCGTCACCGGTAGCGATATTCAGCCTGCACCGGTTGCCGGCATGAAAACGGTGCTGACCAACAGCGGCGTGCTGTACGTCACCGAAGACGGCAAACACATTATTCAGGGGCCAATGTATGACGTGAGCGGCGCGCAGCCGGTGAACGTCACCAACCAGCTGCTGATGAAAAACCTGAACGCGCTCGAAAAAGAGATGATCGTCTATAAAGCGGCGCAGGAAAAACACGTCATTACCGTCTTCACCGACATCACCTGTGGATACTGCCACAAGCTGCATGAAGAGATGAAAGACTACAACGCGCTGGGCATTACCGTGCGTTACCTGGCCTTCCCGCGCGCGGGCGTGCAAAGCCAGCCAGAGCAGGACATGAAGGCGATCTGGTGTGCGAAAGACCGTAACAAAGCGTTTGACGACGCGATGAACGGCAAAGGCGTTAAGCCGGCCTCCTGCGACATTGATATCGCTAATCACTACGCGCTCGGCGTGCAGTTTGGCGTGAGCGGTACGCCTGCGATTGTCCTGAGCAACGGCTATGTCGTTCCGGGCTATCAGGGACCAAAAGAGATGAAAGAGTTCCTCGACGCGCACCAGAAACAGTTTGGTGGTAAATAATCCGCGTGAAAGCCCCAATAAAATTGCGCCGCCGTGAGGCGGTTGAACCCGTTGATTTACCGGACGATCTCCCGGCGCTGCTTAAGCGCCTCTACGCCAGCCGCGGCGTGCGTCGCGCTGAGGATCTTGAACGCAGCGTGAAAGGGATGCTGCCCTGGCAGCAGCTGAGCGGTATCGAAAAAGCCGCTGAGATGCTCTACAACGCTCTTCGTGAAGGAACGCGGATTGTGGTGGTAGGGGATTTCGACGCCGACGGCGCAACCAGCACCGCGCTGAGCGTGCTCAGCCTGCGCGCGCTGGGCTGCGATAACGTCACGTATCTGGTACCGAACCGTTTTGAAGACGGCTATGGCCTCAGCCCGGAAGTGGTCGATCAGGCCCACGCCCGTGGTGCACAGATGATCATGACCGTCGATAACGGGATCTCTTCCCATGCGGGGGTCGATCATGCTCACGCGTTGGGGATCCCGGTGCTGGTCACCGATCACCACCTGCCGGGCGAAACGCTGCCGGATGCGGAAGCGATTATTAACCCCAACCTGCGCGACTGCGATTTCCCATCGAAATCACTTGCAGGCGTGGGCGTAGCGTTTTATCTGATGCTGGCGTTGCGTACCCTGCTGCGCGATAAGGGCTGGTTCGACTCCCGCGGTATTGCCGTACCTAACCTGGCCGAATATCTCGATCTGGTGGCGCTGGGTACCGTCGCGGACGTGGTGCCGCTTGATACTAATAACCGCATTTTGACCTGGCAGGGTCTAAGCCGCATTCGGGCGGGCAAGTGCCGTCCGGGGATCAAGGCGCTGCTGGAGATTGCCAACCGCGATCCGCTCAAGCTGGCGGCAAGCGACCTGGGCTTTGCTCTCGGGCCGCGTCTTAACGCAGCCGGAAGGTTGGACGATATGTCCGTCGGCGTCGCGCTGCTGCTGTGCGACAACATCGGTGAAGCGCGCGTGCTGGCCAACGAGCTGGACGCGCTGAACCAGACCCGTAAAGAGATTGAGCAGGGGATGCAGGCCGAAGCGCTGACCCTGTGCGAAAAGCTTGAACGCAGCGGCGATACGCTGCCGGGCGGCCTGGCGATGTACCATCCCGAGTGGCATCAGGGCGTAGTGGGCATTCTGGCGTCGCGTATTAAAGAACGTTTCCACCGGCCGGTGATCGCGTTCGCTCCCGCGGGTGACGGCACGCTGAAAGGCTCTGGCCGCTCAATCCAGGGGCTGCACATGCGCGATGCGCTGGAGCGTCTCGATACGCTGTATCCGGGTCTGATGATCAAGTTCGGCGGCCATGCGATGGCGGCTGGCCTGTCTCTGGAAGAGGCGAAATTCGACGAGTTTCAGCGTCTGTTTGGTGAGCTTGTCACCGACTGGATTGACCCGGCCCTGCTGCAGGGGGAAGTGGTGTCAGATGGCGAGCTTTCACCGCTTGAGATGACGATGGACGTGGCGCAAATGCTCCGCGATGCCGGTCCGTGGGGGCAGATGTTCCCGGAACCGCTGTTCGACGGGCGTTTCCGTCTGCTGCAGCAGCGTATCGTCGGCGAACGTCATCTGAAAGTGATGGTCGAGCCCGTGGGCGGCGGACCGCTGCTGGACGGCATTGCCTTCAACGTCGATACCTCCATCTGGCCGGACAACGGCGTGCGCGAGGTCGAGCTGGCGTACAAACTGGACATCAACGAGTTTCGCGGTAACCGCACCCTGCAGATCATCATCGACAATATCTGGCCAATTTAGCGGCAGTAATCTCTATAAAAAAGGGCGTGGATTCGGTACAATCCCGCTCTTATCACCGCATTTTGACAAGTCCATAAAAGAAAACAGACCATGTTTGAAATTAATCCGGTAAAAAACCGTATTCAGGACCTCACGGAGCGCTCTGACGTTCTTAGGGGGTATCTTTGACTACGATGCCAAGAAAGAGCGTCTTGAAGAAGTAAACGCCGAGCTGGAACAGCCGGACGTCTGGAACGAACCTGAACGCGCACAGGCGCTGGGTAAAGAGCGTTCCTCTCTCGAAGCTATCGTAGATACGCTGGATCAAATGGCCCAGGGGCTGGAAGATGTTTCCGGTTTACTGGAGCTGGCCGTCGAAGCCGACGACGAAGAAACCTTTAACGAAGCCGTAGCAGAACTCGACGTGCTGGAAGAGAAGCTGGCGCAGCTGGAATTCCGCCGTATGTTCTCCGGCGAATACGACAGCGCTGATTGCTATCTCGATATTCAGGCAGGTTCTGGCGGCACCGAAGCGCAGGACTGGGCCAGCATGCTGACGCGCATGTACCTGCGTTGGGCAGAAGCGCGCGGCTTCAAAACCGAAATTATCGAAGAGTCTGAAGGTGAAGTGGCCGGTATTAAATCCGTGACCATCAAGATCATTGGCGATTACGCCTACGGCTGGCTGCGTACCGAAACCGGCGTTCACCGCCTGGTGCGTAAGAGCCCGTTCGACTCCGGTGGCCGTCGTCATACCTCCTTCAGCTCCGCGTTTGTTTATCCGGAAGTTGATGAAGATATTGATATCGAAATTAACCCGGCGGACCTGCGTATCGACGTTTACCGCGCATCCGGCGCGGGTGGTCAGCACGTTAACCGTACGGAATCAGCGGTGCGTATTACCCACATTCCAACCGGGCTGGTAACACAGTGCCAGAACGACCGTTCCCAGCATAAGAACAAAGACCAGGCCATGAAGCAGATGAAAGCAAAGCTTTATGAGCTGGAGATGCAGAAGAAAAATGCTGAGAAACAGGCGATGGAAGACAACAAGTCCGACATCGGTTGGGGCAGCCAGATCCGTTCTTACGTCCTTGATGACTCCCGCATCAAAGACCTGCGTACCGGGGTTGAAACCCGCAACACGCAGGCGGTGCTGGACGGCAGCCTGGACCAATTTATCGAAGCAAGTTTGAAAGCAGGGTTATGAGGAACCAACATGTCTGAACAACAAGCACAGGGCGCTGACGCGGTAGTCGATCTTAACAACGAACTGAAAACCCGCCGCGAGAAGCTGGCAGCGCTGCGCGAGCAGGGCGTGCCGTTCCCGAACGATTTTCGTCGTGACCATACCTCAGACCAACTGCACGCTGACTTCGACGCTAAAGAGAACGAAGAGCTGGAAGCGCTGAACGTTGAAGTGGCCGTTGCAGGCCGCATGATGACCCGTCGTATCATGGGTAAAGCCTCCTTCGTGACCTTGCAGGACGTTGGCGGCCGTATTCAGCTGTACGTTTCCCGTGACGACCTGCCGGAAGGCATCTACAACGAGCAGTTCAAAAAGTGGGACCTGGGCGATATCCTGGGCGCAAAAGGTAAACTGTTCAAAACCAAAACCGGTGAACTGTCTATCCACTGCACCGAACTGCGTCTGCTGACCAAAGCCCTGCGCCCGCTGCCGGACAAATTCCACGGCCTGCAGGATCAGGAAGCGCGCTATCGTCAGCGCTACCTGGATCTCATCTCTAACGATGAATCCCGTAAGACCTTCAAAATTCGCTCCCAGATCATGGCCGGTATCCGCCAGTTCATGGTGAACCGCGACTTTATGGAAGTGGAAACCCCAATGATGCAGGTGATCCCTGGTGGCGCGTCTGCGCGTCCGTTCATCACCCATCACAACGCCCTGGACCTGGACATGTACCTGCGTATCGCGCCGGAACTGTACCTGAAGCGTCTGGTGGTCGGTGGTTTCGACCGCGTGTTCGAAATCAACCGTAACTTCCGTAACGAAGGTATCTCCGTTCGTCATAACCCAGAGTTCACCATGATGGAACTCTATATGGCGTATGCGGATTACAAAGATCTGATCGAGCTGACCGAATCCCTGTTCCGCACCCTGGCGCAGGACATTCTTGGCACCACGCAGGTTCCTTACGGTGAAGAAGTCTTCGACTTCGGCAAGCCGTTCGAAAAACTGACCATGCGCGAAGCGATCAAGAAATACCGTCCGGAAACCAACATGGCGGACCTGGATAACTTCGATTCTGCGAAAGCGATCGCGGAAAACATCGGTATCAAGGTTGAAAAGAGCTGGGGTCTGGGCCGTATCGTGACCGAGATCTTCGAAGAAGTGGCCGAAGCGCATCTGATTCAGCCGACCTTCATCACCGAGTACCCGGCTGAAGTCTCTCCGCTGGCGCGTCGTAATGACGAGAACCCGGAAATCACCGATCGCTTCGAATTCTTCATCGGTGGCCGCGAAATCGGCAACGGCTTTAGCGAGCTGAACGATGCGGAAGACCAGGCTCAGCGTTTCCAGGATCAGGTTGACGCGAAAGCGGCAGGCGACGACGAAGCGATGTTCTTCGACGAAGACTATGTGACCGCGCTGGAGCACGGTCTGCCGCCAACGGCGGGCCTGGGGATTGGTATCGACCGTATGGTCATGCTGTTCACTAACAGCCACACCATCCGCGACGTGATCCTGTTCCCGGCGATGCGCCCGGTGAAATAAGGCGTTAAGATGTAAAAAAAGCCCCGAAAGGGGCTTTTTTATTGCGCCGCGAAGGCTTTGAGTTTTTCGCGGGCGGTTGTCGCTTCCATGACCATCCACGGGCTAAAGGCCCAGGGCGTCGCGTCCAGCGCGCGGAATAACGCGTCCAGCTCAACCCACTGATAGTCCATCACTTCATCTTCGTTTATCGTCACGTCATTGGTGATGCGGGCCGCGAATACCGGGCAAATTTCGTTTTCCACGATCCCGGACGGGTCGGTTTCCCGATAGCGAAATTCAGGGGCGACGGCGGTGATATCGGTTAGCTCAGCGCCCACTTCAAAGCGGCAGCGGCGGATTATCGCCTGTATCGTCTCTTCGCCGGACTGCGGGTGGCCGCAGACGGAGTTGGTCCAGACGCCGGGCCAGGCTTTTTTGCTTAAGGCGCGCCGGGTGATCAGACATTCGCCGTTTGCGTTAAAAAGCCAGGAGGAGAAAGCCAGATGCAGAGGGGTATGTAAGGTGTGCGCGGCATATTTTTCCTGAGTGCCAATCACCATTCCCTGGTCGTTTACCAAAATAACGTGTTCTTGAATACTCATTCATGCTCCAGTGCCAAAATGCCGAGTGGTTCAGCACCATCAGCCGGATCATTATACTGCATTCTTATACGAACGGTTTGGCGCGTAGAGCGGAAAAGGGCATGACCCCTGTTCGTTTTGGCTGTTATCATAGTGCGCCATTCACGCTGACCGAGGATCTGTTTTGTTTGCAGGAAGCCTGACGAGAAACCCCATCACCGCCATTTTTTGCCTGACGCTGACGCTGACGCTATTGCTGGCGGGCTGTTCAGGGAGCAAATCTTCGGATACGGGAAGCTATTCCGGTTCGGTCTATACCGTTAAGCGCGGGGACACCCTGTATCGAATTTCGCGCGCAACGGGGACCAGCGTGAAGGATCTGGCGCGTCTGAATAATCTCTCTCCACCCTACACCATCGAGGTGGGGCAGAAGTTGAAGGTGAGCGGCGGATCGTCCTCTGGCAAAAAATCCTCTTCGAAAGGTAAAACCGCTAAAGTGACGCCGTCTTATCAGGTGCCGCAATCGTCCTGGCCGCCGGTTGGACAGCGCTGCTGGATCTGGCCGGCTAGCGGTAGAGTGGTCGCCCCTTACTCGCTCTCTGAAGGTGGCAATAAGGGTATTGATATCGCCGCTGCGCGCGGTACGCCGGTTTATGCCTCCGGGGCAGGGAAGGTGGTTTACGTCGGCAACCAGCTGCGCGGCTACGGTAACCTGATCATGATTAAGCATGGTGAAGACTACATCACGGCCTATGCGCACAACGACACGATGCTGGTCAACAACGGGCAAAACGTCAAAGCCGGGCAGAAGATTGCCACCATGGGCAGCACTGGTACGGATACAGTGAAGCTACACTTCCAGATTCGCTATAAGGCGACGGCCATCGACCCGCAGCGTTATCTGCCTGCGCCCGGCAGCAAACCGAAGTGCTAAGTGATTATTTTATCGCCTGTTAGTTGTGAAGAGGCTTGTATGAAGGTGCGTAAGGTCTATAATGCCTTACGCACCTCAAAGCGGGCGTAGTTCAATGGTAGAACGAGAGCTTCCCAAGCTCTATACGAGGGTTCGATTCCCTTCGCCCGCTCCAGCGATTTTTTACACTCAAAATCAGCTAAAAAAGCGTTATGTTTCCGGTGCTTAGAGGGAGGTGCTCTGTAAGCGCTGTTGAGAACCCTCTCGACGTTCTACCTTGGTAACTACCGCGATTTGGTGAGTAGTGATCAGGAAGCTTATCAAAACGCTGGCGGTCGTTCCAGTGTCTTACCGTGATAGTCCAACAAGAAAACAAAGCCTTTCACTAAGGCAGTAATCCATTCCTGAAACTTTTAACCGTTCCACACTTAGCGCGGTGCCCCGTAACAGCCTGTCGTGATGACACGCCACGGATAAACGAGCAAATGTTGGGAAGCCTAACCAGTCCGGAAAAGGGGCTGGCTCTGCCGTGGTGTTCACCGAGCCATAAATGATCGGTACTCGATAAGAGAGCGGTTAACTGACAATTCTGATGATATGCCTTCGGCGCTTAATGTTGGTATGCGCAACACGGCGCTAAGTGGCTTCTATTGATTAATTATTTTGGTAATATAATCATCCCAAAACCTACAACTAATAAATATATAGGAATTAAGCTCAATGGCTGGGGACTCATCACTAGTATGGCAGGTATTTGCAACTATTATAGGAGTGTCGCTACAGGCGGCTATCGCTATTCTTGGCTGGCGCTATGCTGCGAAAAATACTCGAGATACTCTCGATATTCAAGAGCTTGTATCGAATCGAACCACAGCATCATTTATCGCAGAAAAACGCCAAAAATGGATTGATGAGTTACGTTCTGATATGGCTATACATATTGCGCAATCTCAAGAAATAGTGTGGAAATGGCAGGCTATAAAAGATACTACCTCTGAACGTGTTGAGGTTTTGCTAAATGCTGCTTTTGAGGGGAACATTGAAAAAATCAAAGATGAAAAGAAGATAGAAGCTAAAAGAAATGAAATAGTGCAGAAGATGCTTGATGATTTCTCAAAAGAAAATGGCGCTAGAGATCGAGAACACCAAGAAAGACATATACGTATAAAATTTAGATTAAATCCTAAAGAGCATAACGATCTTCGGGATTTACTTGATAAGATTAGAAAAAAAGTACTAAGTGCTCAGGGTGCTACACCTGGGGTTATAATTTCAAATATAAACAATGAGTTAGGTTTTCTTCTGGATTCCGCAACTATCTTGACTCAAGGTATCCTTAAAAAAGAGTGGCAGCGTCTGAAGCAAGAAGTTGCTTATCCTGAATCTTTGATCGCGAACATCCCGAAACCCAGGATAACTAATCAGGATCATCACTAGAGAACGTTTTCACACTGGCATAATGTTTACCGTCCCGGGTAATTGTGAAGCTATATATAGAATTTTCGTAGCGGCAAAGTGTTTTTCCGTTGGCGGTTTCGGTCTGTTCTGTCAGTTGAAGCGTGATTCTCCCCGCATGAGTCGCCAGCGGCAGCAGGTGCCACAACACATAGTAAAACTTTCTTCATTTCCTCAACCTGCCCCGTGGGTGTCCCGTCTCTTTATCCTCACATTTTACATTCTCCTGCTGAAAATATCCCCGGTTCTATTACAGATTCGCTGAGTGGAACTATTAGCTACCTAATAATTTCATTAGATCTGCATGAAATATCCTAGTGTTGCCACTGCGTTACACTACTTTGCTTGCGTTGCAATTTGCCTCGCTTTATTACAACAGGAGAAACGCTGTCTTTCTGTAGTAAAAAGCCTTGGTATATTGCTTAATAAGTTCCTCTGCTTGTTATGGAAATAATCACAAAGGTTATTTAACAATCAATAACAACATGCGCAACAAGTATTAGACCTAAGTGAAACTACGTTTCATAACAGAAGGTTATGCGGTAAAGTGGTGAGCGTTAATCTTCAATAAATCTTAGGCAGGGAATGTTATGGCTGGTGTATTGGCAAACACAGCAGCAGTGGTAGGGATTTTTGATAAGGCGGTTAGTATCACTCAGAAGCTGGCGAATAACAGTGATAACCTGGGGCACGCTTAACTTGAGTTAGATAACCTGTTTTTTGAACTTGCTAATGCCAAGATCGAAGCCGTAACAATGCAAACTCTTGGGACTGACTCCGCCTCAGATCTTCGTTTTTACTCGCCAAACGAATTCTCCTGATTAAAAAATGACTTATATCGCCGACCTCGGCTTCTCTGCATTCCTGTATCCCGTCGACCCGGTAAGCGAAGCGTCACCGGGCCATGACAGATTAATATTGACTCATCACCCTTTCGGGAACACCCAAACATGCTTCTCAGGCAGCGAAAGATGGCAGTGCTGCGGATCCCGAACCTCATGCCCATACGCACGAATAACAAAATCATCTCCGACCGTGCGGAACAGGTACTCCCAGCGGTCGCCGAGATACATGCTGGTGAGTAGCGGCAGCTCAAGCTGATTTTCCCCCGGTCCCTCGACCACCGCCACGCGCTCGACGCGGATCACCGCCGTGGCGTCATCACCGCTCTGCACCCCTTCACCGGCCTGGCCCCACAGCACCCAGCCTTTGCCTTCGATACGCGCTTTGCCTTCGCGCACTTCGGTAACCTTGCCGTGCAGGCGGTTGTTGCTGCCCATAAACTCAGCGGTAAACAGCGTTTTCGGCGAGCCGTACATCTCCTGCGGCGTGCCCTGTTGCTCAATTTTGCCGTTGTTGAGCAGCAGGATGCGGTCGGAAATGGACATCGCCTCGTTCTGGTCGTGCGTCACCATCAGCGCCGATAGCCCGAGCTTGATAATCAACTCGCGCAGGAACACGCGGGCCTCTTCGCGCAGCTTGGCGTCGAGGTTGGAAAGCGGCTCGTCCAGCAAAATCACCGGCGGGTTGTAGACCAGCGCCCGGCCAATCGCCACGCGCTGCTGCTGCCCGCCGGAGAGCTGGTGCGGGTGACGTTTGCCAAGATGCCCCAGACCAAGCTGGTCCAGCACGTCCTGCACGCGCTGCTGGATCTCTTTGGCCGGGACTTTGCGCAGCTTGAGCGGATAGGCCACGTTTTCAAACACGGTTTTGTGCGGCCACAGGGCATAGGACTGGAATACCAGCCCCAGGTTACGCTCTTCCGCCGGGACCTCGCTGCGCGGCGTACCGTCGTAAACTTTATTTTTGCCAATGACAATCGACCCCTGCGTCGGTTTTTCCAGACCCGCAACGGCGCGCAGCAGGGTGGTTTTACCGCTACCGGAGGGGCCTAAAAGGGAGACCACTTCGCCGCGCTTCAGGTTCATGGAGACACCTTTTAAAACAGGATTGTCGCCGTAGGTTAAGTGCAGATCGTCAACCGCTAATTCAATCATGTATTTTCACTCCGAAACGAAGGGCAATGCCCAGACCTACCACGACCAGCAGGATGTTAATGAAAGAGAGCGCCGCCACGATATCGATGGCACCCGCGGCCCAGAGGGAAACCAGCATCGAGCCGATGGTCTCCGTGCCGGGTGAAAGTAGGTACACACCCGTTGAGTATTCGCGCTCAAAGATCAGGAACATCAGCAGCCACGAACCGATAAGACCGTAGCGGGAGAGCGGGATGGTGACGTGGCGGGTGATCTGCCCGCGCGTCGCCCCGGTGCTGCGCGCCGCTTCCTCAAGCTCCGGCCCAACCTGCAGCAGCGTGGAAGAGATCAGCCTCAGTCCGTAAGCCATCCACACCACGGTATAGGCCAGCCAGACGCTGAAAATGGTGCTGCGCAGCGAACGCAGCCAGACGATGACGTTTTCGCGCATCCAGTCGGTCCAGGCGAACCCGGAAAGCCAGCCGGATTTCAGCGAATTATCCAGCCACATCGGCAGGAACAGGAACACCCACAGGAACGCCAGACCCGCCAGCAGGCCAGGCACGGCGCGCGGCACCAGCACGCTGTAGTCCAGAAAACGCGTGGTGTTGTCCGGCTTGCGGTGCATGGCAATGCCGACAAACAGGTAGCACACCACGGCCAGCGCGCCGCCAATGACGCCAATCGCCATGGAGTTAACGATGGCGCGCAGCAGGTTAGGCTGCGCCCAGATGGTGCGGAAGGTGTTCAGAGAAAGCTCGTCCCACAGCGAAACGCCCACGCCCCAGTTGGAGATAAACGCGCGCAATACCACGCCGAGCAGCGGAACGCCGATGGTGACGGTGAGCCAGAAAGCAATCACTCCGCCAGCCACCCAGCGCCATTTACCCAGCGGCAGCGCGCGGGCCTGCGAAGCCTTACCCTTCATGGTGACGAAGCGGTTGGCGGTGCGCATCAGGCGACGCTGGAGCATCACCAGCGGGATGGTGATGCAGATCAGCACCACGGCAACCGCCGCCATCAGGTTATAGGATGGGGTGCCCATCTTGTTTGTCAGTTTATAGAGATAGGTCGCCAGCACCATGTTGCCTTCCGGGTCGCCGAGGACCAGCATCAGGCCGAACACTTCCAGCCCGAGGAAGAACAGCAGCACGGTGGCGTACAGAATGGACGGGCGCACCATCGGCAGGCTGACGGAGGTCATCACCTGCCAGGGCGACGCGCCCGCGGTGCGCGCGGCTTCTTCCACATCCGAGCCCACGCTGCGCAGCGCTGACGAGATATACAGATAGGCGTGCGGGACGTGCGTCAGGCCGGCAATGACCACAATGCTCGACATGTCGTAAATATTCCACGGCACAAAGCCAATCAGCGCCTGAGCCCACTGGGAGAGAAAACCCACCGGACCGGCGGCCACCACGTAGCCGAAGCCCAGCACCATCGGTGAAACGAAAATCGGGACCAGGATAAGCGGCTCAATCAACCGGCGGCCGGGCAGGTCGGTACGCACCATCAGAAACGCCAGCACGCCGCCCAGCGGAATGGAGATAAAGACCAGCCCGAAAGCAAGAATAAAGCCGCTTTTCAGGGCCTTATAAAAATCAGGGTCGGTGAAAATAAACTCAAATGATTCAAAGCTCCACTCTTTTGACGGCGAAAAGAACGGGGCGGACAGGAAGCTCTGTATCACGATAAACGACAGCGGCGTGTAGATAACCAGGGCGGTTATCAGCACGACGATGCCTCGCGGCAGGCTTTGCCACTTTCTGCGTAATGTATTCATGGGGTATCCCTGGTGTTGCAGCCCAGAAAAACGAACTCAGTCGATAAGGGAGCGCGGCGGCCTGCGCCGCGCTCAGACGCTTATTTACCGGCGGCGGTACGCCACTCTTTGATGTACTCCAGGCGTTTTTTCGGCTGCAGATATTCCAGCAGCGTTTCATCAACCGGAATTGGCTTCAGCGCGTTGCCGAGAATTTTGGTCAGGCCGTCGATATCATTTTTCCCTTCGATATCGTTACGAATGGAGGGAATATCCGCCTGACTGGCCAGAATGTTTTGCCCCTGTTCAGACAGCACATAGTCCAGCCACAGCTTCGCGGCGTTGCTGTTTTGCGATTGCTGGCTGATGAACGACACGCGAGACAGCACCAGGGTGTAATCTTTTGGATAGGAAATGCCGAGCGAAGGATCGTTCTTCGCGCGCGCTTCCGCGTAGGAACCGAGGATGTTGAAGCCGATCAGGTTTTCACCGGAGGAGACGCGCTCCATCATGGTGCCGGTAGAGGACTGCACCGACAGGCCCCCTTTGGCGACGTCGGCCAGGGTTTTGAAGTAATTAGGATCGGCGTTGTGATCCTGAACCGAGAGCATAAAGCCCAGACCCGATTTTTCGATGTCGTAGGTGGTGACTTTGCCCTTGAATTTGTCCGTCTGGCTGGCAATCAGCTTCGCCAGCGCGGCGTGAGAATCCGGCACGTCGCCGGCCGGGATCAGGCGCTTGTTGTAGATAAAGACCACCGGCTCATAGGTGGTGCCGTAAGCCTTATCTTTCCAGACCGCCCATTTCGGCAGCTGGCTTTGCTCCGGCGATTTATACTCCATGGCGTAGTCGGTGGCGAGCTTCAGGCCTGTGTCCATAGAGGAGCTCCAGACCACGTCGCCGCTCACGCCGCCGGAGGCCTGTTCGCTGATGAAACGGTTGTACAGCTCGGTGCTGTTCATGTCGTTGTATTCGACTTTAATGCCCGGGTAGGTTTTTTCGAAGCCCTGGATCAGCGGCCCGGCGGCCTTGATGTCGGTGGTGGAGTAAATAACAACTTTGCCCTCTTTCGTTGCGGCATCAACAACTTTTTGATACTCAGCAGGATACCCCTGCGGCAGGGCAGACAGTGCAGAAGCAGAGAACAGTACAGTAGCGGTAAGCAGAGAAATTCGGAACGTGTTCGACATTATAGTTAACCTTTTAGTTACATTTGAGGAACTAATTGTCAACATAGCGTATCGGGCTCCACCCACAAGAGGGTGAAGCGGGCAATGATTCCGAAGTGTGATTGTCGCCGTCGTTTCAGCAATTAACACCATAAAATCCGCGAACGTTAGCCCGTGAACGGTTCTGGATTACGGTTTATCGGGCGCTTTGCGGTATAACCTTCGCGGATGACCAATATTGCCATACAGCATTTCGATGCTGATTAACCCGCTCTCCACGCAGTATTCAAGGTAGCGACGCCCCGTGGTTTTGCTGATCCCCACGTTTTCCACCACCTCTTCAACCGACATCGCATCGTCGGGATGCTCGGCGAACAGGCGTTTAATCCGTTCCAGCGTTTGGGGTTCAATGCCCTTCGTCGACGGCGTAATGGAGGCTTCCGCGGCGGGCAGATTAAACAGGCGATCCAGCGCATGCTGATCGACCACCTTCACCTGCTGCACGGTGTGGATAAAACGCATAAACCGCTCCAGCGAGGCGTGCAGGCGCTGGAAAAAGACGGGCTTAATGAGGTAGTCAAACGCGCCGCTGCGCATGGCGTGGCTGCAGGTCTGCATATCGCTGGCGGCGGTGATGAAAATCACCGAGCATTCGTAGCTTTTCAGCAGCGGATTATCGATGAGCTCCACGCCTTTACCGTCCGGGAGATAGTTGTCCAGCAGGATAAGCCGAGGCTGATGTTGACGAATCAGGCTGCATGCCTGCTCAATCGACGCGGCGATGCCCACCACGCGCAAATGGAAATTCTGCTCGATATACTCGCGATGCAGCTCCGCCAGGTGCGGCTCATCTTCAACTATCACAACGTCAAGTGGTCGGGTGGTGCTCATGCTTTAGCCCTGTTGATCGGGGAGTAGAATAGGTATAAACACAGAAAAAATCGTGCCCTGCGGCGTGTTGTCGGCAATCTCAATGCTGCCGCCGGCCTTGTCGATATATCCTGCCACCAGGAACAGGCCAATACCGTGCTCGGTGCCCACAATGTCGTTTTCGCTGTCCGGCTTGCTGCTGAACCCCTGGCGGAAAATGTGCGGCTTCAACGCATCGTCCACCCCGCAGCCCCGGTCGGCCACCTCAATCAGCAGCTCCTGGTTACGGTCAGAAATGTAGAGTTCTACCGGCGCGTGAACCGGGGCGTTGAGTGTCGCCTCCACGGCGTTATCCAGCAGGTTACCAATAATGGACATCAGCTCCGTTTCACTCAGCGCGGCAGGCATGCGGGTGAGCTGGCAGGCGGGGTCAAACAGCAGCTCGATGCCTTTTTCGCGCGCGCTGACATATTTTCCGAGCAGCAGCCCGCACAGCGCCGGGGAGACAAAATGGGCTGAGACAAAGTCCAGCACGCGCTGCGCGCCCTCTGACTGCACCTGAATGTAACGGATGGCCTCGTCATAGTGTTTCATCTGCAGTAACCCGACGAGAGTGGCGGTCCAGTTCAGCTGTTCGTGGCGCATAATGCGCAGGTTATCCGCATAGCGTTTGATCTGACTGAGCTGGCTGCTGAGCGTGTTAATGTCGTTTTTGTCGCGAAAGCTGTAGACCCAACCGCTTTCAACGCCCGGTTCGACCTCAATGGCTACCCGGTTGACGATCACCTCGCGCTGGTTCAGCACCGCAATCTGGTCGTGGCTCCCGCTGCTCACCGAGGCGTAGCGCTGGGATAAAAATCCCGGCGCCGTCTGCAGAATGTCCTCCAGCGGTTTACCGATAAGTTCTTTCTCATTTTGCCGAATATCCAGCATTTCGCGTGCCGCGCGGTTAATTAAAATCAGCTGCTTCTCGCTATTAACGGCAAATACGCCTTCGTACATGGCTTCTAATAGGGCGCGCTGCTGCAAGACCAGCTGAGCGATATCTTTCGGCTCCAGCCGGAACATCTGTTTTTTTAAATTGCGGGTAAACAGCCAGGAGAAAATAAACAGCAGCAGCAGAAGCGCAGCGCCGTACAGCCCGGACTGCCAGAGAATGCGGGCATTAATATTAGCAATATAGGAGGTCAGATAGCCGACCGAGACAATACCAATCACCTGATGCCGCGCGTTGAAGATGGGCGCTTTACTGCGTAGTGACACGCCAATCCCGCCCTGACGCACGGAAATAATGGTTTTGCCCTTTAATACCTCCGCATTATCCCCGCCGATCATCGGTAAATTAATCCGCTCCGGGGATTCCGAATGATAGAGGTGCTGCTCCTCGGTATCGCCAATCACAATGTAGCTGGCATCGCTTTCGGCGCGCAGCGGCTGAATTAACCGGGCGATGCCGGGGATATCTCTGGCCGCGACCATGGCCGCCAGACCCGGCATCAGCGCAATCTGGCTGGCCTGAACCCGGGCACGCTGGCCGAGATCGTGATGGAGCTGTCGGTCAATAAAATGGAACAGGATTGTTCCCAGCAGAACTAACAGCAGGCAGGAGAAGCACACCAGCGCTAAAAACAGCTTTACCTGAAAAGAGAGTCTGCGTTTCATTCAACCTGCGGAAGTTATGTAAAAGTGACATTTGCCGAGCCTGACATGGGCCAATAGCGGACGCAATCTGGCGAGAAAAGAGTTGTGACCTGGCTTTTCGTTTTCGGCGTTATACCCTAAATAATTCGAGTTGCGGGAAGGCGGCAAGGGAACGAATCCCCGGGAGCGTACATAAGTACGTGACTGGGGTGAGTGAGTGCAGCCAACGCACCTGCAGCTTGAAGTATGACGGGTATATAGCCATCAGGATCCCGTAAGGCTATGCTTCATTCAGCACGATAATAATTACAGAGGCAATGTCATGGATAAAGAACTACTGGATGCGGGTTACCGGGCCTATACCGGCGAGAAAATTGATGTTTACTTCAATACCGGGATCTGCAAACACTCAGGTAACTGCGTGCGTGGGAGCGCAAAGCTGTTTAATCTGAAACGTAAGCCGTGGATCATTCCCGATGAAGTGGACGTTGAAACGGTTGTACGCGTGATTGATACCTGCCCGAGCGGTGCGCTGAAGTATCGCCAAAAATAAGCGAGGAACCATGGATATTCTGGAAGGCCATAACAAGTTTTACGTGAATGATGCGAACGGCAATCAGGTCGCGGAGATTGTCTTTGTACCGACCGGCGAGCACCTGAGCATTATCGAGCACACCGACGTGGATGAGAGCCTGAAAGGGCAGGGCGTCGGTAAACAGCTGGTGGCGAAAGTGGTGGAGAAGATGCGCGGCGAGAATCGCAAAATTATTCCGCTGTGCCCGTTCGCGAAGCATGAGTTTGATAAAACGCGCGAATATGACGATATTCGGGCGTAAATAACACCGGCGATGGCCGGTGTTTTTTTATCTTACCTGCTCAAACAGCAATACCATCGCGATCAGCACCATTATCCCTCCAGATGCCATGCTCACCAGACGCGCCGCCTGTGGCCGGGTCGCCAGTACCGCTTTCGAACCATACCCCACCAGCAGATAGACCAGCGTACAGGTGATAAGGTGCATCACGCCAAGCGCGGACATCTGCTTCGCTATCGACCAGCTTCCGGTCGGGTCGGTGAACTGCGGAAGCAGCGCCAGGAAAAGTAAAAATACTTTCGGGTTAAGACCGCTAATGCAGAGCCCTTTCACCGCCCACTGCCTCCAGTTTCCCTCATGATGGGGGGCCTTTTCCGGTGCGGCAGGGTGACGCAACAGTCCGATGCCAAGCCACAGGAGATACGCGGCCCCCGCGACGGTCAGCCCGGTTAACGCCATCGGGTGTTGAGCAATCACTACGCCCACGCCAGCCACCACAATCAGCGTGGCTAACAGATGCCCGGACATTAACCCCATCACCGCCGGTACCACGCGTCGCCCGTTAATCCCAGCGCTAATGGCGTAGGCCCAGTCGGCGCCTGGCGTCATGATAAGCAGAAACGAAACCACCCAAAAGCCGGCCACAATACTCATTTCCATCGTCCTGAAGACTCCCGCAGTGCGTCAAACGTTGCGAAAAAGAATATCGCTAACCCTGCGAAATAGGCTTTCAATGTTATGCTCATAACACGGTGAAATTGAGAAAATCTTCCAAATGGACAGCATCGATCGAAAAATTCTTGCGGCGCTCCAGTCTGATGGACGCCTGTCGCTTACCGAGCTGGCTGAGCGGGTCAATCTGAGCCTCTCGCCCTGCCATCGTCGCGTGCGGGCGCTGGAGCAAAGCGGGGCCATAATGGGATACCGTGCCAGCCTGGATCCCGCCAAAATGGGGTTTAACTTCCTGGCAATCGTCTTTGCGACGCTGAAAGAAGGGGACCGAAAGGCGGTTAGCGCGTTTGAAGAGGCGGTGGAGGAGATCCCGCAGATCGTGCTGGCGCAGCGTCTCTTTGGCGATCCCGATTATCTGATGCACGTTGTGACCCGCGACCTCTCCGCTTTCCAGAAGCTCTATGACGAGAAGCTTTCCGCCATGCCTGGCGTGCAGCATCTTCGCTCAACGCTTGTCATGAAAACGGTGGTGCAGGACAGACCTTTTCCGCTGGACGTTACGGGACGAGACTGAATGACATGCCCGGCAGAGCGCCGGGCATCAAAGAGGGGTTAGCCGACGAACATTACCGACACGCACAGCACCCCGACGATCAGCGTCAGCAGGTTGCCAATGGAGCGGTACGGTTTCAGGGAGGGGATCAGATACGTCGACAGCGTCGGCATGATAAACAGGATCATGGCGATAAGCGGGCCGCTGATGGCGTAAATCATCGAAATGGCGTTCGGGTTAATGCAGCAGACGGCAAAGGTGATTAACGACACCCCCATAATGGAAATCGCGCGGTTGAAGGCGCGGCTCTTTTTCACGCCCACCTGATTAAGCGACGACTTCACGATCTCCGTCGCCCCTTCAATCACCCCAAAATAGGTGCCGAGGAACGATTTCGACATCGCAATAATCGCCACGATAATCCCGGAAATGCCCAGCCACGCCGGTGAAGAAGGCATCATCGACAGCGCGGACAGGATCGTCACCCCTTGCTCTTTGGCGGCCACAATGTACGACGGCGGGATAGAGAGCAGGCAGCTGAAGACAAAGAACAGCACGCTCAGGCAGATAATGAGGTACGCCACCTTCATGATTTTCTTGCATTTATCCATGGCGCCGTCGGCAAACTTCTCGCGACGGTCAACGGCAAACGTTGAGATAATCGGGGTATGGCTGAAAGCAAATACCATCACCGGAATCGAAATCCACACCTGGTGCAGCGTATGGCGATCGACGGCCATCTGGCTGGTCAGCAGCGAGGGTTGCCAGCTGCCGATCAGGTAGAGCGAGACAAACAGGAAATAGGCAATCAGCGGAAACACCAGGAAGCCCATCACTTTTATCGTGATATGGCGACCCATCAGGAAGATCAGATTCAGGACCAGCACCACGCCCAGGCTGACCAGCACGCGAACGGCGGTATCCACCGTCAGGTGTTTCGCCAGCTGCTCCGTGAGCGAGTTGGTGATGGCCACCGCATAAATCTGCACCACCACAAAGAAGGCGATGAAATAGAGCGTGGTGATCAGGTTGCCAATCTTCCTGCCGTAGTAGTGCGAGACGGCGCCGGTGATCCCTTCGTTGCCTTTTGTTTTTGACGACAGGATAAATTGCGCCAGCGCTTTGTGCGGCCAGTAGGTTAAGGGATAGGCCACGAGGGCGGTAATAAACAGGACGATTGCGCCTGCGGAGCCCAGCTGAATGGGCAAGAACAGCGTTCCTGCGCCCACGGCCGTGCCATAGAGAGCGAAACTCCAGAGAGTCTCATCTTTTGACCAAATTTTCGACATTAGAGCAACGTATCAACTATCAAACCATCGGAATGGCGTGCAATTTACCATAGTTATGCCTGAAGAGCGCAGTTGCTTCGACGGAGTTTGGCCGGAACGGGCGTCCGGCCAGAGGCTGTTTAGCCTGCCAGGGCGCGTCGTTGCTGGCGACGCTTAAGAAATTTCTCGCGCAGGCTATCGTACGCCCAGTTATAGAACATGGTGTACGGCAGGAAGAACAGGAAGAAACCTATTTCCAGCGTGAATGCCTGAGGCAGGGTAACGCCCAGCACGGCGGCGACAATCGACACGCCAATCACAATAAACCCGCATTCGAACCCCAGCGCATGCAGCGCACGGACTTTTGCGGTACGTTTGACGCGCTGAACGGGCCAGAAACGGTCGAAGCCAAAGTTATAAATAATGTTCCACAGCATGGCGGTGGTGGCCAGAATAATGGTCAATCCCCCCATCTCCACCACGGAACGCTGCATTAGCCACGCCGCCGTAGGGGCGAGGATCGCCGTAGCAATCCCTTCGAAACAGACAGCATGAAAGATCCGCTCCGGCAGCTTACGTTGGAGTGCATCCTGATGTTGCATAGTCATAGACCTCATTAATTCGCCGGTATGGGCGTTGATGCAGCCTATTTTTATCGCTAAAGCTGATATATTAAAGATAGTATCCATCGCTAAAGTAGATAGGTTATGCGCTATTCACCCGAAGCCCTTACCGCGTTTGTCGAGACCGTTGCGGCGGGCTCTTTTTCCGCTGCCGCACGCCGGCTGCGTAAAAGCCAGTCGACGATCAGCACGTCCATTGCCAATCTTGAAGCCGATCTCGGTTTCGAGCTGTTTGACCGCTCGGCGCGTCAGCCGGTGTTAACGGTCCAGGGAGAACAGGTGCTGGGCTACGTGCAGGCTATCCTGGCCGCCAGCACGCGGCTGGACGAGCTGGCGGTGTCGCTAACGGCGAAAACGGAGGCGCGTCTGACGTTTGTCCTTTCCGATACCCTCAACCCGGACGTGCTGGAAGATATGATGAAACAGTTTGACGCGCGTTTTCCCCATACGGAATTCGAATGTCTGATTGGCGAGGAAGAGGACGTGATCGATCTGCTGCAAAAGGAGCGCGCGCAGGTTGGCCTGACGGAAGCGCGCGACGGTTACCCTACGGATATTGGCGTCACCCGGTTGCCGATGCAGACCCGCATGGCGATCTACGTCGCGACCACGCATCCGCTGGCCGGACAACATGACGTTCAGCATGACGAGCTGCACGGCTGGCGCGAGCTGCGGCTCAGCACCTATCTTGAGCGCGAGGCTGAGATCGCGCGCGGGCCCGTCTGGTCAGCACCGAATTACCTGTTACTCTTGAGTATGGCGGTACAGGGATTTGGCTGGTGCGTGCTGCCGTGTGCGCTGGTGGATGAATTTGCCGCCGCGAAATCCCTGGTACAGCTCAATGTTCCCGGCTGGCCGCGGGCGATCGGCATCGATCTGCTGTGGAATAAACGATCCCCTCCCGGCGTTGCCGGCAGCTGGCTGCGGCAGTATCTGCAGGATGCGCGCTGATCCTTGTGATTAAACTCACTATTTTTAAACAATTAAGATAATTGCCAGTAACAATCCTCTACTATCGTCATGTCATTTAACACAGAGGTCGTGATGAAAGATGTCGTAATAGTGGGTGCGTTGCGTACAGCTATCGGCTGTTTTCAGGGAGCGCTCGCGCGTCACTCGGCGGTTGACCTGGGCAGCGTGGTCGTAAGAGCGCTGGTGGAACGCAGCGGGATTGCAGCACATGAAGTTGATGAGGTGATCCTGGGACAGGTTCTCACGGCCGGTGCCGGGCAAAACCCTGCGCGTCAGGCGGCGCTGAAGGGCGGGCTGCCCAATACCGTTTCGGCCATCACCATCAACGACGTCTGTGGCTCAGGATTAAAAGCGCTGCATCTCGCGACGCAAGCCATTCAGTGTGGTGAAGCGGACGTGATCATCGCGGGCGGGCAGGAGAATATGAGCCGCGCGCCGCACGTGTTGACCGACAGCCGGACCGGCGCACAGCTTGGCAACAGTCAGCTGCTCGACAGCCTGGTGCATGACGGGCTGTGGGATGCGTTCAATGACTATCATATGGGCGTGACGGCGGAAAACCTGGCGCGCGAGTACGGCATCAGCCGTGAGGTGCAGGATGCCTATGCGCTAAGCTCGCAGCAAAAAGCGCGTGCGGCGATTGATTCCGGTCGCTTTCGCGACGAAATTGTCCCGGTCAGCGCGCAGCGTCAGAGCGGCGAGCGTATCCTCGTGGATACCGATGAACAACCGCGCACCGACGCCAGCGCTGAAGGCCTGGCGAGGCTGAACCCCGCGTTTGAAATGCAGGGCTCGGTGACGGCGGGAAATGCCTCTTCCATTAACGACGGCGCTGCCGCCGTCATGATGATGAGCGAAAGCAAAGCCCTTGAACTCGATCTTCCGGTCCTGGCCCGCATTAAAGCATTCGCCAGCGTGGGGGTTGATCCTGCGCTAATGGGGATCGCACCGGTCTACGCTACCCGCCGCTGCCTGGAGCGCGCGGGCTGGCAGCTTTCGGATGTGGATCTGATCGAAGTGAACGAAGCCTATGCCGCGCAGGCGATCTCCGTCGGAAAAATGCTGGAGTGGGATCCTCTGCGGGTCAACGTTAACGGCGGCGCGATCGCGCTGGGGCATCCTATCGGTGCGTCCGGCTGCCGGATCCTGGTTTCGCTGGTCCACGAAATGAAAAAACGTAATGCCCGCAAAGGGATTGCCACACTCTGTATAGGCGGCGGGCAAGGGGTGGCGCTGGCCATCGAGCGCTAACCTCTTCTCAATCAAAATGACCTCCTCCGGGAGGTTTTTTTTCGCGTCCTTTTTCTCCCGGCGGTTGAATTGTGATCCGAACATCATTTCCGCTATAAACAAAAAATAAAAATGAAACGTTGTTTTAAATATAATTGAAAAGCCCACTTTATGCCGATAGTATGTGCTCATCATGAAAAACGGAACGCTGTTTCGTTTATTTCCGCCTTCGGGCATGACCACATCTGGAGGTTACCGTGGACGTCAGAGAAAGCATCCACAGTGCGCACGCCAAAACGCTGGATACTCAGGGGCTGCGCAATGCATTTTTAGTCGAGCAGGTATTCGAGGCCGACAGGTACACCATGGTTTACAGCCATATCGACCGCATTATTGTAGGCGGGATTATGCCCGTCACGAAAAGCGTCTCCGTGGGCGGTGAGGTCGGTAAACAGCTGGGCGTGAGCTATTTCCTCGAGCGTCGCGAACTGGGGGTGATTAACATCGGCGGGCCGGGCACCATCACCGTAGACGGACAGTGCTATGAGATTGGCCACCGCGAGGCGCTGTACGTGGGCAAAGGGGCGAAAGACGTGGTCTTTGCCAGCATCGACGGCAGCAGGCCAGCGAAGTTTTACTACAACTGCGCGCCGGCTCACGCCACCTGCCCAACCAGGAAAGTGACCACGGCAGACGTCGCGCCCGTGACGCTGGGCGACAACCTCACCAGCAACCGCCGCACCATCAATAAATACTTCGTGCCGGACGTGCTGGAGACCTGCCAGCTCAGTATGGGATTGACCGAGCTGGCACCGGGCAACCTGTGGAACACCATGCCGTGCCATACCCATGAGCGCCGCATGGAAGTCTACTTCTACTTCAATATGGATGAGGACGCTTGCGTGTTCCACATGATGGGACAGCCGCAGGAAACGCGCCATATCGTGATGCACAACGAGCAGGCGGTGATTTCACCGAGCTGGTCCATTCACTCCGGCGTAGGGACGAAAGCCTACACCTTTATCTGGGGAATGGTGGGTGAAAATCAGGTCTTTGATGATATGGACCACGTTGCGGTCAGCGATCTGCGCTAGTCGCGGGCGGTGAAGCATAAACCTGCCTGTGAGTGACAGGCTCTGAAAGAGTAAGGAATAAACATGATTCTGGATGCATTCTCTCTGCAGGGAAAAGTGGCCGTGGTTTCCGGGTGCGACACCGGGCTGGGTCAGGGGATGGCGTTAGGCCTGGCGGAAGCGGGCTGCGATATCGTCGGGATTAATATCGTTGATCCGACTGAAACCATCGAACGCGTGACGGCCCTGGGCCGCCGTTTCCTGAGCCTGACCGCTGATCTGCGTAAAATCGATGCCATTCCTGAACTGCTGGACCGCGCGGTGGCTGAATTCGGTCATATCGACATTCTGGTGAACAACGCCGGGCTGATCCGCCGCGAAGACGCCATCAGCTTCAGCGAGCGCGACTGGGACGACGTGATGGATTTGAACATCAAGAGCGTATTTTTCATGTCCCAGGCGGCGGCGAAGCATTTTATTGCGCAGGGGAAAGGCGGCAAAATCATCAATATTGCCTCTATGCTCTCGTTCCAGGGCGGCATCCGCGTGCCGTCGTACACCGCGTCCAAAAGCGCCGTAATGGGCGTGACCCGCCTGCTGGCAAACGAATGGGCGAAACATAACATCAACGTGAATGCGATTGCGCCGGGCTACATGGCGACGAACAACACGCAGCAGCTGCGTGCGGACGAGCAGCGTAGCGCGGAAATCCTCGACCGCATTCCGGCCGGACGCTGGGGGCTGCCGAGCGATCTGATGGGGCCGATTGTCTTCCTGGCCTCCTCCGCATCGGATTACATCAACGGCTACACCGTGGCTGTAGACGGTGGCTGGCTGGCGCGTTAATTCCACCCGTATTAAGAACCTCTGCCCGTGGGCGGAGGTTTTTTTTGCGCAATAATTGGCTTAGTCCATATCGATAAAGATGAAAAATCCATACTAAAAAAATCACAAATGACGGCAATCACACTTTTATTGCTTAAATATTAACTGATTAGTAAAAAAGCGTGATTATTCGCCATGAGTTGAAATTGTAATGTCCATCACAGAACCGTATTCCGTAGCGGAATAATCCATAACTTCGCGATTTCCGGCCTGACACTTTTCCTCGCTTTCTCGTAATTTCAGTTAACGAATTTTGCTGTTGAGGCAGGAAAAATATGACATCGATAAATGACTCTACCTTAATGCCCGCTGCGCTGCGCGATACTCGCCGCATGAACCAGTTTGTCTCCATTGCCGCCGCCGTGGCGGGCCTGTTATTTGGACTGGATATCGGCGTCATTGCCGGCGC
The DNA here is from genome assembly GCF_003144775.1 of Enterobacter sp. CGMCC 5087. Taxonomy (NCBI): domain Bacteria; kingdom Pseudomonadati; phylum Pseudomonadota; class Gammaproteobacteria; order Enterobacterales; family Enterobacteriaceae; genus Enterobacter; species Enterobacter sp. CGMCC 5087. The sequence continues at coordinate 84,982 of NZ_QFXN01000066.1, forward strand.
ATTACCGTTTATTACCGATCACTTTACCCTCAGCAGTCGCCTGCAGGAGTGGGTGGTGAGCAGCATGATGCTCGGAGCGGCCATTGGCGCGCTGTTCAACGGCTGGCTGTCGTTCCGCCTGGGGCGCAAATATAGCCTGATGGTCGGGGCAATTCTGTTCGTTGCCGGCTCCATTGGCTCGGCGTTTGCCGCTAACGTTGAAATCCTCCTGCTCTCCCGCGTGCTGCTGGGCGTGGCGGTGGGGATTGCGTCCTACACGGCGCCGCTTTATCTCTCCGAAATGGCGAGTGAAAACGTGCGCGGCAAGATGATCAGCATGTATCAGCTGATGGTCACGCTGGGTATTGTGCTGGCGTTCCTGTCTGATACCTACTTCAGCTACAGCGGCAACTGGCGCGCGATGCTGGGCGTGCTGGCCTTACCGGCGCTGGTGCTGATCGTCCTGGTGATTTTCCTGCCAAACAGCCCGCGCTGGCTGGCGCAAAAAGGGCGTCACGTGGAGGCGGAAGAGGTCCTGCGCATGCTGCGCGATACCTCGGAAAAAGCGCGCGAAGAGCTGAACGACATCCGCGAAAGCCTGAAGTTAAAGCAGGGCGGCTGGGCGCTATTTAAGATCAACCACAACGTGCGCCGCGCGGTCTTCCTCGGCATGTTGCTGCAGGCGATGCAGCAGTTCACCGGGATGAATATCATCATGTACTACGCGCCGCGCATTTTCAAAATGGCCGGGTTTACCACTACGGAACAGCAGATGATCGCAACCCTGGTGGTCGGGCTGACCTTCATGTTCGCCACCTTTATTGCGGTATTCACCGTGGACAAAGCCGGGCGTAAACCGGCGCTGAAAATTGGCTTCAGCGTGATGGCGCTCGGCACGCTGATTCTCGGCTATTGTCTGATGCAGTTTGATAACGGCACGGCCTCAAGCGGGCTTTCCTGGCTTTCTGTCGGTATGACCATGATGTGTATCGCAGGTTACGCGATGAGCGCCGCGCCGGTGGTGTGGATCCTGTGCTCCGAGATTCAGCCGCTTAAATGCCGTGACTTTGGCATCACCTGTTCCACGACCACCAACTGGGTGTCGAACATGATCATCGGCGCGACCTTCCTGACGCTGCTGGACGCGATTGGCGCAGCGGGAACCTTCTGGCTCTATACGGTGCTGAACGTCGCATTTATTGGCGTCACGTTCTGGCTGATCCCGGAAACCAAAGGCGTGACGCTGGAACATATCGAGCGCAAGCTGATGGCAGGGGAGAAACTGCGGAATATCGGCGTGCGATCGTAATGACTGTTTAAGCGTTCAACACAAGTCAGAGTTGGTAAAATGGTTAGTCATTACAATAATAACGTAATGAAATTCACTACCAACTCTGGCAGGGAAGGATGAATAGAGGGATTTGAACTTAGGATAATTCTTAGGATAATGTATCATCGGAACACCGCTGTTATTTGCGCAACAAAAAACGCATCCTAAAAAGAAGAATGTCTATGTCTGAGATGGATATCAAAAAAAGCACCGATCTTGATTTTCCCCGTTATGCCTCCCCGGTAATACACGCTAAAGAAATTGATCTTTTCGGTTTACTAGCGGTCCTTTTGGCGGCCAAAAAACGCATTGTCACCATTACCCTTGCTTTTGCACTGGCGGGGCTGGCCATTTCATTTTTACTGCCGCAGAAGTGGACCAGTAAAGCAGTGATCACTCAGGCAGAATCGTCGCAGTGGAACCCGCTGCGCCAGATGATGGTAGCGTTGCAGGTACTTGACGTGGACGCGAAAATTTCCCGTCCGGAAGTCTTTGACATGTTTATTAAAAAGTTTCAGTCGCAGTCATTGCTCGAAGAGTACCTGAAATCCTCTCCTTACGTGATGTCACAACTTAAAGATGCCGAGGTGGATCCGCTTGAGCTGCATCGGGCGATAGTTAACATTTCAGACAGAATGAAAGCGGTGAATGACGCTCAGGGAAAAGACGCGGATAAAGCGCCTTTTGTTTCCTGGACATTGAGCTTCACTGCCCCGACAGCTGACGATGCGCAAGCCGTTCTGAATGGATACATCGATTATATCGCGGCTATTGTTGAAAAAGAGACGGTGCAGAATATCCGCAACCAGATCGCCCTGAAAAAGAACGTCGTTGAGCAGCAGCTGGAACTGGATCGTGTCCGTCTGACCAATATTCATAATACCAACCTGCAGCGACTGAATTATTCGCTGGAAGTGGCAAATGCCGCAGGCATTAAGAAACCGGTTTACAGCAACGGGCAGGCCGTAAAAGATGACCCGGATTACTCCGTTGCGCTCGGCGCTGACGGTATCGCGCAAAAGCTGCAGATCGAAAAAAATCTGAAGGACGTGACCGAGCTGAATGCGGATTTCCAGAACCGGGAATACCACCTCGCACAGCTGAAAAAGCTCTCCTTTGCCGATGTTAAACTTGAGCCATTCAGATACCAGCTTTCTCCCTCCATGCCGGTGAAAAAGGATGGCCCGGGCAAGGCTCTGATTGTCGTTCTGGCGGCGCTTCTGGGGGGCCTGTTTGCCTGCGGTAGCGTTTTATTGCGCGAGGCGATGCTCGCCCGTACTTCGCCGCCGGAGCCGGTAGTGGAATAAGCTCTGCAGTTTAAAAAGGCGCTGAATACAGCGCCTTTTTTTATGTGCATCGGTTGTGTTAAAAATGAAACACAGATAAGGAGGGATGATGAAAACGATCGGCCTGTTAGGTGGAATGAGCTGGGAATCGACAATCCCTTATTACCGCCTGATTAATGAAGGGGTAAAGCAGCGTCTGGGCGGTCTGCACTCCGCAAGCCTGCTGCTGCATAGCGTTGATTTCCATGAAATCGAAGCCTGCCAGTCGAGCGGGGAATGGGATAAAGCCGGGGAGATCCTGGCCCAGGCGGCGCTGGGGCTGGAGCGCGCCGGCGCCGAGGGTATCGTGCTTTGTACCAATACCATGCACAAAGTGGCGTCGCATATTGAGAACCGCTGCGCGCTGCCGTTTCTGCATATCGCGGACGCAACCGGGCGTGCGATTGCGGCATCCGGGATGCGCCGCGTAGCGCTTTTGGGGACACGCTACACCATGGAACAGGATTTTTATCGTGGACGTTTGCACAGTGAATTTGGGATCGAGAGCCTGATCCCGGATGAAGAAGATCGCGCGCGCATCAATCAGATTATCTTTGACGAGCTCTGCCTCGGTACCTTCACCGAATCTTCCCGCGCGTATTACGTCAGCGTCATCGATAAACTCGCGCAGCAGGGGGCTGAAGGCGCGATCTTCGGCTGCACCGAGATTGGCCTGCTGGTGCCAGCCGAGCGAAGCCCCGTCCCGGTATTCGATACCACCGCCATCCATGCCGCGGATGCCGTGGCGTTTATGCTGTCATAACGGGTTTTGCAGGTCAGGTAAGCGAAGCGCCACCTGACGCGCGTGCTCCTTTAAGTGTTCGGTGAACGCGTCCACCAGCGCGGAAGCCGGACGGTGCAGCGGGCGGATCAGGCTCACGGTGAACGGGACGGAGACGCTAAAGCGGCGGATGACGATCCCGCTTCCGGCATAGTCCAGCGCCGTGAGCGGATTCACCACCGCGACGCCAACGCCTGCACGCACCATCGCGCAAATCGAAGCCGCGCTGTGCGTTTCCACCACCATTCGCCGTTTGACCTGATGCTCGGCAAACAGCGTATCCAGCAGCTGTCTGTAGCTGTCGGTCTGCGAAAGGCTAATGTAGTTTTCCCCGTGGAAATCCTCCGGTGTGAGCACCGCCTTACCGGCAAGCCGATGCCCTGCGGGCAGAACGCATACTTCATCTAACGAGATCAACTCCGTGCGCGCCGTTCCCGCCGGCGTGGAGAGGGTTTCGGTCAGGCCTAAATCATGGCGCTGAGCCGAAAGCCACTCTTCAAGCAGGGGGGATTCCTGAGGCACGATAGTGAGGCTGACCTCCGGGTATCGGGCCAGAAAGGGCTGCAGCAGCATCGGCAAAAAGGATTGCGAAAAGACGGGCAGGCAGACGATCGACAGCTCGCCCTGGCGAAACTCGCGCAGGCTTTCCGCAGCACTCACTATTCTGTCCAGTCCGTACCAGGAGCGCTGGACTTCCTCGAACAGGCGCAACCCCTGCACCGTCGGGTGAAGCCTGCCCCGGGTGCGCTCGAACAGCTTCAGCCCCAGCACTTTCTCGAAGCGGGCCAGCTCGCGGCTCACCGTCGGCTGCGAGGTATGCAGCATCTGTGCGGCTTCGGTGAGATTGCCGGTGGTCATCACGGCGTGAAAAATCTCGATGTGGCGTAAATTGACGGCGGGCATAGGGCACCTGAAAGCAGATAACTGTCCATATCATTTTTGCATAGACTCGCGATAAAACGATATTTTTTATTCTCTTTGCGCTGTGGCGTAATCATGAAAACGCATTTACCCGGAGAAGACCATGCCACGCCCGCTGAACCAGACTGATACCGATTTGAACGCCGACAACCTGCTGCGCCTGCCCGCCGAGTTTGGCTGCCCGGTGTGGGTCTACGACGCGCAGATCGTTCGCGAGAAGATCGCCGCCCTGCATCAGTTTGACGTGGTGCGTTTTGCCCAGAAGGCGTGCTCAAATATTCATATTCTGCGCCTGATGCGTGAGCAGGGCGTGAAGGTCGACTCCGTCTCGCTTGGCGAAATCGAGCGCGCGCTGGCGGCCGGATTCGATCCGAAAGCCGACGGCGACGCGATCGTTTTCACCGCCGATGTGATCGACGATGCGACGCTTGCGCGCGTCCACGAACTGCAGATCCCGGTGAATGCCGGCTCTGTGGATATGCTGGAGCAGCTGGGTCAGGTTTCTCCCGGCCATCGCGTCTGGCTGCGCGTGAATCCGGGCTTTGGTCATGGTCACAGCCAAAAAACTAATACCGGCGGCGAAAACAGCAAGCACGGGATCTGGTATGCCGATATGCCTGCGGCGCTGGAGGTATTACAGCGCTACGGCCTGAAGCTGGTGGGAATTCATATGCACATTGGCTCTGGCGTCGATTACGGCCACCTGGAGCAGGTGTGCGGCGCGATGGTGCGCCAGGTTGTCGACTTCGGTCAGGATCTGGAGGCGATCTCTGCCGGTGGCGGTCTCTCCATTCCTTATCGCGAAGGCGAAGAGGCGATCGATACCGATCACTATTACGGTCTGTGGAGCGCTGCGCGTGACCAAATCGCCGCGCATCTGGGTCACGCGGTGAAGCTGGAAATTGAGCCGGGTCGTTTCCTGGTGGCGGAAGCCGGCGTGCTGGTTTCGCAGGTGCGCAGCGTAAAAGATATGGGGTCTCGCCACTTCGTATTGATTGATGCAGGCTTTAACGATCTGATGCGTCCGTCCATGTACGGCAGCTATCACCACATTACCGCCCTGGCTGCCGACGGCCGCGATTTAACGCAGGCGCCGCGGATTGAGACGGTCGTTGCGGGACCGCTGTGCGAATCGGGTGACGTGTTCACTCAGCAGGAAGGCGGCAAAGTGGAGACCCGCGCGCTGCCAGAGGTCAAACCGGGTGATTATCTTGTGCTGCATGATACCGGTGCCTACGGGGCGTCGATGTCATCTAACTACAACAGTCGCCCGCTGCTGCCGGAAGTGCTGTTTGATAACGGCAAGGCACGGCTGATCCGTCGTCGTCAGACCATTCAGGAACTGCTGGCTTTAGAACTCATCTGATGAAAGTAGGGCCCCGTTGTAACCGAATCGCGTAACACCAGCGTGCCGGTAAACGGCGGGATGGCAGCGACCGGCTGGTTTTTTGCCAGCCGGATCGCCTGATCGATGGCCGTGACAATCATGTTGTCGATGGGCAGATAAACCGATGAGAGCGCAGGCTCCAGCCATTTCGCGCTTGGGGCATCGTCAAAGCCGAACAGTGAAATATCCTGCGGAATTTTAAGCCCTGCCTGGTGTAACGCTTTGGACGCCCCCAGGGCCATATCGTCGTTACAGGCAAACAGGGCGCTAAACGGCACACCGTCGGCAATCAACTCCTTGCACAGCTCGTATCCCTGCGTCATTCCCGCATCGCCGTACTTTATCCGACGCTCGTCCAGGCGAATGCCGTGCTTTTCCAGCGCCTTACGGTAGCCCATCAGCCGCGCTTTACCCGTGGGGGTGTGGATCGGAACGGTGATACAGGCGATCTCCCGATGGCCCTGGGCGATCAGGTAATCCACGGCCTTAAACGCGGCATCCTGCTGTTCGAAAAATACGCAGCGATCCGGCGCCTGGCTCACTTCTCGGTTAATGACCACCAGCGGCGTTTTCACGTTGTTCATCAGTTTGACGATCGCTTTTTCGCTCATGTAGCGCGTGTAAAGCACGATGGCATCGCACTGGCGATCGGCCAGCATCTGCACGGCCTGTTCTTCCTGTTCCGGCGCGTCGTGACCGTCGGTGACGATCAGCTGTTTCCCGTGAGTTTCCGTCTGCCGCGACGCCTGCTGGAGAAGACGACCAAAGTAAAAGCCGTCGAAGGTCGAGACGACCAGGCCAATGCTGTTGCTGGTCTGGTTAGCCAGCGAACGCGCGAGAAAGTTCGGGCGATAGCCCAGCTCTTCCATCGCAGCAAAGACCTGCTGACGCGTACTCTCTTTAACCTGACCCGTGCCGTTCAGCACGCGCGAGACGGTAGCCTTCGACACGCCCGCACGCAGTGAGACATCCAGCATTGTTGCCATTCTACATTCCTGCTTCCACGTAATGGTTTGCAGTTTAACACAGACCTCACGGCGTATAAGCGATGCGGGAGGCGCAAAACTTCTGCCACGATCACGCTTTTTGGTCACGATTCGTCTGGCCTGCGTGAAGTAAAACGAAATAGTCTGACTCTGGTAAAGTAATCGCCGAACCGAGCTGGGGCGACAGGCCAGCAAATAGACGAGAAAACGCAGGTGAAACGTGAAAAAGATAGCTATCCTCCCGCTTTACCAGGCACCGCACTATGCGGAGCAGGTCACCGACTGGCTCTGGCAGGCCTTTGGCGAAGGGCTTTCTCGGGAATTTTTCCACAGCATTATTGAGCACAGCCAGACGCCGGGAGCATTACCGCTGACCTTTATCGCCGTAGAAGACGAACAGCTTGTTGGTACGGTAGGGCTTTGGCGCTGCGATTTGATCACCCGTCAGGATCTTTTTCCGTGGCTGGCGGCGCTCTACGTTGACGACGCGGCGCGAGGCAAGGGGCTGGCAGGAAAGCTACAGCAGCACGTTATTACCTGGGCCGCGCAGGCGGGATATGAAGAACTGCACCTCTGGTCTGCCTGCCGCGACTTCTACGAACGTTACGGCTGGCAGTATATCGGTGATGGGCTGGAATACCCCAACACCCGGGTTCACCTCTACCGTTATTCGCTCTGCGCTTCCGCAGGCGATGCAACGGAGTGACGGCGAACCAGCGTCGGGCTAAACAGATGCGTAATATCCGGCGGCTGGCGCTGTTCAGCCAGCGCTAGCGCCAGCTCGGCGGCCTGCGTTGCCATGGTGATAATCGGGTAGCGCACGGTGGTCAGACGCGGGCGCACGTAGCGAGAGACCAGCACGTCATCGAAGCCAATCAGCGAAATTTCTGCCGGTACCTCAATCCCGTTGTCATTCAGCACCCCCATTGCCCCTGCGGCCATCGAGTCGTTATAGCTGGCAACCGCCGTGAAATTTCGTCCGCGACCGAGCAGCTCGGTCATGGCCTGTTCACCGCCGCTCTCATCCGGTTCACCGTAGGCCACCAGACGATCGTTACACGGCAGGCCGTTTTCGCGCAGGGCGTCGTAGTAGCCCTGCAGGCGGTCTTCCGCATCAGAAATCGGATGATTGGAACAGAGATAGCCAATCCGGGTATGGCCCTGTTGAATCAGATGACGGGTCGCAAGCCAGGCGCCGTAGCGGTCGTCGAGGGCCACACAGCGTTTTTCAAACCCGGGAATAATGCGGTTGATGATCACCATTCCGGGCATCTGCTTCATCAGATGAATCAGCTCGGCATCCGGGATCATTTTGGCGTGAACTACCAGCGCGGCGCAGCGGTGGCGGATCAGCTGCTCGATGGCCTGGCGTTCTTTTTGCTCATTATGATAGCCATTGCCGATCAGCAAAAAATTGCCTGTCTGGTAAGAGACCTGTTCAACCGCTTTCACCATGGCGCCGAAAAAGGGGTCGGAAACATCACCCACTACCAGCCCAATGGTTTCGGTGGACTGCTGGGCGAGCGCGCGGGCATTGGCATTGGGATGATAATTCAGGGATTCCATGGCGGTTTGTACCGCCTGGCGCGATGCGTCACTGGCTTTTGGGGAGTCGTTAATCACTCGAGAGACGGTTGCCACAGACACACCTGCCAGACGGGCCACATCCTTTATTGTCGCCATTCATTACCTTCTTATTGGGGGTAAGCGTTTACACACCAAATAGTGTTGCGGAAAAGCGCCGCGCATTCAAGGGGAGCGGATTTTCGCTCTCCACAAACGTGACGCAGGACAACACTGGTAGTGTAATCGTTACACGCGCAGTCATGTCTGAAAAATGTCAATCTGAACCTTTGGTTACACTTTGCCTCAGGCTGTTGCGATTGTCCGATGGCAAGGATGTTAGAGAGGTTGATACAGTCGAAATCCCAGAGGTATTGATAGGTGGAGTCAACTCCGGTTGATTAACACGCTTACACCAGCCTGCGTTTTTACGCAGGTTTTTTTTTGCCTGAAAGTTCAACCTGTAACAGCAATAGAAAATATTCACACCTGGTTGCACTTCGGCTCATTCCCTTGCGTTTTCCTGCTGGCGAAGCGCAGGTCGAACGACCACAATCAAGATCCCAGAGGTATTGATTGGTGAGAATTCTTAGTACGGTTTCGTACTCATCTCTTGCACCAACCTGCGCGGATGCGCAGGTTTTTTTTCGCCTCCACTTTTGCTGTCGCTCCCGTATCACTTCTCGTGTAATCTGCCACCATTTACTATCAACCCTCCACACTGGCTGGCAAAGGGAGTTGAGATGCTATTTGGGTTCTTCCGTACACTCTTCCGTATTCTTTTTCGCATCCGCGTTACTGGCGATGCCCAGGCGCTTCGCGGCGAACGCGTTCTTATCACGCCAAATCATGTTTCCTTTATAGACGGCATTCTGCTGGCGCTATTTTTACCCGTGCGCCCGGTGTTTGCGGTCTATACCTCTATCAGCCAGCAGTGGTACATGCGCTGGCTCACGCCGCTGATTGATTTTGTGCCGCTCGACCCGACAAAGCCGATGATGATTAAGCATCTGGTGCGTCTGGTTGAGCAGGGGCGCCCGGTGGTTATTTTCCCGGAAGGGCGTATCTCCGTGACCGGTTCGCTGATGAAAATCTACGATGGCGCGGGGTTTGTTGCAGCGAAATCAAAAGCGACCGTGGTGCCGCTGCGTATTGAAGGCGCAGAGTTGACCCATTTCAGCCGACTGAAGGGGCTGGTGAAGCAGCGTCTGTTCCCAAAAATCACGCTGCATATTCTGCCGCCCACGTTGTTACCGATGCCGGACGCCCCGCGTGCCCGCGATCGCCGTAAAATCGCCGGGGAAATGCTGCATCAGATTATGATGGAAGCGCGCATGGCCGTGCGTCCGCGCGAAACGCTGTACGAATCTCTGCTTTCCGCTCAGCACCGCTATGGCGCGAAGAAAAACTGCATCGAAGACATCAACTTTACCCCGGATACCTATCGCAAGCTGCTGACTAAAAGCCTCTTTGTGGGCCGCATTCTTGAGAAATACAGCATGAAGGGCGAAAAGATTGGCCTGATGCTGCCTAACGCAGGCATCAGCGCGGCGGTGATTTTTGGTGCGGTTTCCCGGGGGCGCATCCCGGCAATGATGAACTACACGGCGGGCGTGAAAGGGTTGACCAGCGCCATCACCGCGGCCCAGATTAATACCGTCTTTACCTCTCGTCAGTTCCTGGACAAAGGCAAGCTCTGGCATCTTCCCGAGCAGCTCACCCAGGTGCGCTGGGTCTTCCTGGAGGATCTGAAGGCGGACGTCACCACCGGCGACAAGCTGTGGATTTTTGCTCACCTGCTGATGCCGCGTCTGGCGCAGGTCAAACAGCAGCCGGAAGATGACGCGATCATTCTCTTCACGTCGGGATCGGAGGGCAACCCGAAAGGCGTCGTCCACAGCCACAAGAGCATTCTGGCGAACGTTGAACAGATCAAAAGCATTGCCGACTTTACCGCGAATGACCGTTTTATGTCGGCGCTGCCGCTGTTCCACTCCTTTGGCCTGACGGTGGGGCTGTTTACGCCGCTGCTGACCGGCGCAGAAGTGTTCCTTTATCCAAGCCCGCTGCATTATCGCATTGTGCCGGAGCTGGTGTATGACCGTAACTGCACCGTTCTGTTCGGCACCTCAACCTTCCTGGGCAACTATGCGCGTTTCGCCAATCCGTATGACTTCTATCGCGTGCGGTATGTGGTGGCCGGTGCGGAAAAACTGCAGGAGAGCACGCGTCAGATCTGGCAGGACAAGTTTGGCCTGCGCATTCTCGAAGGCTATGGCGTTACCGAGTGTGCTCCCGTGGTCTCGATAAACGTACCGATGGCGGCGAAGCCGGGTACGGTGGGTCGAATTCTGCCGGGGATGGATGCGCGTCTGCTGGCCGTGCCGGGCATTGAGGACGGTGGCCGTCTGCAGCTGAAAGGGCCAAACGTGATGAACGGTTATCTGCGCGTGGAAAATCCAGGCGTGCTAGAGGTGCCGACGGCTGAAAACGTCAACGGCGAGGTTGAAACCGGCTGGTACGACACCGGTGATATTGTCCGTTTTGATGAACAAGGCTTTGTACAGATTCAGGGACGCGCGAAGCGCTTCGCCAAAATCGCCGGTGAAATGGTCTCTCTGGAAATGGTTGAGCAGCTGGCGACGGCCGTCTCCGCGGATAAGATGCATGCGACGGTGGTGAAGAGTGATGCCAGCAAAGGCGAGGCGCTGGTGCTGTTTACGACTGACGCTGAGCTTAAGCGCGACAGGTTACTGAGCTATGCGCGTGAACACGGTATTCCTGAACTTGCGGTGCCGCGCGATATTCGCTTCCTGAAGCAGCTCCCGGTGCTGGGTAGCGGGAAGCCCGATTTCGTGACCCTGAAAGGCATGGTTGAAGAGGCGGAACAGCAAAATGCGTGAGTCAGTACACACTAACACCTCACTGCGTTCAAAAGGCATGATGGCGGTCATTGCCGCGCAGTTCCTCTCTGCGTTCGGTGATAATGCGCTGTTGTTCGCCACGCTGGCGCTGCTGAAAGCCGAGTTTTACCCCGACTGGAGTCAGCCGATCCTGCAGATGGTGTTTGTGGGCGCTTACATTATCTTTGCTCCGTTCGTCGGGCAGGTGGCGGACAGTTTCCCGAAAGGCCGGGTGATGATGTTTGCCAACGGTCTCAAGCTGCTGGGTGCCGCCAGCATTTGCTTTGGCTTCAATCCATTTATTGGCTATACGCTGGTGGGCATTGGCGCCGCCGCCTACTCCCCGGCGAAGTATGGCATTCTCGGAGAACTGACCACGGGCGATAAGCTGGTGAAAGCCAACGGCCTGATGGAGTCGTCAACCATTGCCGCAATCCTGCTCGGATCCGTCGCGGGCGGCGTACTGGCCGACTGGCATGTCCTGGCGGCACTGGGCATCTGCGCGGTGGTGTATGGCGGGGCGGTTGTGGCGAACCTGTTTATTCCTAAGCTACCTGTGGCTCGCCCGGGGCAATCCTGGCGCTTTAAACCGATGACCGGCAGTTTCTTTACCGCCTGTCGCGTGCTGTGGCGTAACGGAGAAACGCGTTTCTCCCTGATGGGAACCAGTATGTTTTGGGGGGCAGGCGTCACGCTGCGCTTCCTGCTGGTGCTGTGGGTGCCGGTGGCGCTGGGAATTACGGACAATGCGACGCCGACCTATCTTAATGCGATGGTGGCCATCGGCATTGTGGTTGGGGCGGGTGTGGCGGCGAAGCTGGTGACGCTCGAGACGGTCGCACGCTGCATGCCCGCAGGGATCCTGATTGGCGTCGTGGTGCTTATCTTCTCGCTGCAACATGCATTATTGCCCGCGTATGTCCTCCTCATCCTGATTGGTATTCTGGGGGGGTTCTTCGTGGTGCCGCTGAACGCGTTGCTGCAGGAACGTGGCAAGCAGACCGTCGGGGCGGGGAATGCCATCGCGGTACAAAACCTGGGTGAAAACCTGGCGATGCTGCTAATGCTGGGGCTCTACTCGCTGGCGGTAAAAGTCGGTGTGCCGGTGGTGGGGATTGGCGTCGGGTTTGGCGGGCTGTTTGCGATTGCGATCGCGGGCTTGTGGATTTGGCAACGTCGGTGCTGATAAGTGCAGCCTGATGCCCTCACTCCGGCCCTCTCCTACAGGGAGAGGGAGCAAACCCTAAAAACGGCAACGTGCGTTGCCGTTTTGCTTTTATTACGGCGCAGGATACGTATAAACCTGATGCACCGCTTCAATCTCCGCTAACACCTCTTCACTCAGGTTCAGATGGAAACTCTCAATATTGGTTTTCAGCTGTTCCATCGTGGTCGCGCCCAGCAGGGTGCTGGCAACAAACGGCTGACGGCGCACGAAGGCCAGCGCCATCTGGGCAGGGTCAAGACCGTGACGCTTTGCGATATCCACATAGGCGGCAACGGCTTTCTGCGTCTGCTCGCCGCTGTAGCGGGTAAAGCGGCTAAAGAGGGTATTTCGCGCCCCCGCCGGCTTCGCGCCATTCAGGTATTTCCCCGTCAGCGTGCCAAAGCCGAGACAGGAATAGGCGAGCAGTTCCACTTCTTCATATTGTGTCACTTCGGCCAGACCAACCTCATAGCTACGGTTAAGCAGGCTGTACGGGTTCTGGATGGTGACGATACGCGGCAGATCGTGTTTATCCGCCAGGTGCAGATAGCGCATTACGCCAAAGGCCGTTTCGTTAGAGACGCCAATGTAGCGGATTTTTCCCGCGCGCTGGCACTCGGTCAGCGCTTCCAGCGTTTCCAGCAGCGTTACGGCGGGGGCGCTTTCATTCCAGCTGTAGCCGAGCTTACCAAAGCAGTTGGTTGGGCGCTGCGGCCAGTGCACCTGATACAGGTCGAGGTAGTCGGTTTGCAGGCGCTTCAGGCTGGCGTCCAGTGCGGCGCGGATATTCTTGCGATCGAGGATCTGATTCGGGCGGATCCCGGTATCGTTGTTGCGCGCGGGACCACTGACTTTTGATGCAATCACCAGCTTTTCACGGTTGCCGCGTTTTGCCAGCCAGTTACCGACGTAGGTTTCGGTAAGTCCCTGCGTTTCCGGACGTGGCGGAACAGGGTACATCTCTGCGACATCAATCAGGTTAATCCCCTGGCTGACGGCGTAATCGAGTTGTGCATGGGCATCGGCTTCGCTGTTTTGTTCACCAAATGTCATCGTGCCCAACCCCAGTTGGCTTATTTCCAGAGCGCTGTGGGGGATACGGTGATAATGCATAGCCGGCTTCCTCAGTAGACTTATAGACCGCGTCAGGGCGTGCCCGACAAAGGAATATAAACATGGCAGAGGGGAAGCAAAAGGGGAAGAAAAAAATCAAAAAGGCCAGCAAGCGACTGACCTCTCTCTGTTTATCGCTCGATAATTTGCGATACTTCGTCGCGATTGATCTGCATTTTATTGCCTTCCTGGTCACGGTAGCTGACCAGACCGGTATCATCGTCGACTTCGGGTTTGCCGTCGGTCAGGATCATTCGACCATCTTTTGTCGCCATGACGTAATCGCTGCTACAGCCCGATACGGCAAACGCTAAACCGACTGCTGAAACTAACACTGCCCATTTTTTCATCGTTATCGTCCTCATCTGGCGCGTATCAAATCATAATCTAGTATTAACCCGATATGGCGACTTGAGGAAGCGGTAAAATCTTAAAAAGCAGTCGATTATGTTTGAGAGCTCGCAAAATAAGTAAAAAACTATGTTTTTAACAGGAAATGACGGGCAAGGAGTGTGCCGGTGAAATTCTTTTTGAGATAAAAACCGCGCGGCAGCGTCAGTATCGGCTCGCCCTGCGCGCCGATTGCCTCGGTAAGCGCTTTGCTGTTGGCCGCTTTCGGGCGCAGCTGTAATACTTCTCCGTGTCGGGCTGTGATGCGCTCTACCTGCCCAAGCACAATCATGTCCATCAGCTCCTCCCAGTCCAGACGCAGCTGTTGCTCCTCATCGTCGTTCGGGCTCCAGAGCAGCGGCGCGCCAACGCGACGCTCAGCCAGCGGAATCTGACGCTCACCTTCAACCGGCACCCACAACACGCGCTTCAGCTTGTGGCGAACGTGGCTGGTTTCCCACGTCACGCCGGTGTTGCCGGTTAATGGCGCAACGCAGACGAAGGTGGTCTCAAGGGGCTTGCCCTGGCTGTCTATGGGGATGGTTTTTAACTCCACGCCAAGCGCTGCAAAATCCTGCTCGGGTTTGCTCCCTGCGCTGGCGCCCAGCCACAGCTCAAGCAGCATGCCGATCCAGCCTTTATCCCGTTTCAGATCCTTCGGGATCTGAAGCCCTGCCATTGCCGCCAGCTCGCCAAGCGAAAAGCCTGCCAGACGCTGTGCCTGCTGTAGCAACTGGCCCTCGCTGGACGGCGGTGAGAGCAAGGGTGTAAGCGGATGCATGAAGGTAACCTTTTGATTAAAAAATAAACGAAGAAATTGTCTCCTGTGGATAGAGTTTAACTATTTCTGTACCAATATTCCATGTCTATGATTTATAGGTTTTTTTATTGCTTATAAATCGTTTCACCAGACTCAGAAAACCGGTTGTTCAAATCTGGTCACTGACAATGAACAGGATCTTACACCATGTTATCCACAGAAAAATGGGATAACTGGGCATAACCCTGACTACTGTTTCAATTTACAGCCTTGACGTGCGATGAAAATCGAATTTTCAAACAAATTGTGACTAACTTATTGGCACAATCTGTGGATAAAACCGACGCTGTTCGATCTTTCATCAGCACGACGATCCCTGATGTGACGAACGTCACGCTATTCTGTTTTTTGTTCATTAAAATACATTTAACTTTATGAAAAATATTGAATTATTTAAATGACGCGAAAGCGTTGGCAAGGTAGGGTTTGAGGTTGTTCATCGGTAATCAGACACTTCTTCACAACTATATCCACAGAAAAGGTGAATAAAATTCCCTTCACTGCCTCTCATCTGTTTATAACTCAGTACTTATTTGTGAGTTATTCAAATGTTATTAGGTTGCAGCCCTGTAAGAGAGTGGTTTACCGCCTCCCTGTAGTGTGAAACAATCATTCATATATAAGGTTTAATTTGGGGTAGTCCGGTGATTGATGACGATGGCTACCGCCCGAACGTAGGAATAGTAATTTGTAATCGTCAGGGCCAGGTAATGTGGGCCCGGCGATATGGTCAACACTCCTGGCAGTTCCCACAAGGCGGGATCAATCCGGGAGAGTCCCCAGAACAAGCGATGTACCGGGAGCTTTTTGAAGAGGTCGGTTTAAGCCGAAAAGATGTTCGCATCCTGGCTTCGACCCGCAACTGGTTGCGTTACAAGTTACCGAAACGTTTGGTGCGTTGGGACACAAAGCCGGTTTGTATCGGCCAGAAACAGAAGTGGTTTCTGTTGCAGTTGGTGGGCAACGATTCAGACATCAATATGCAAACCAGCAGTACGCCGGAGTTCGATGGCTGGCGCTGGGTGAGCTATTGGTATCCTGTTCGTCAGGTCGTGTCATTTAAACGCGATGTTTACCGTAGGGTGATGAAAGAGTTTGCAAGTGTGGTAATGCAGCTTCAGGAGATCCCGCCTAAGCCGCAGAGCGCACCTGCCTGGCGACGTAAAAGAGGTTAAGCTACGCAAATCATGCTCACCCGCTTGCGAGAAATAGTCGAGAAGGTGGCCAGTGCTCCGCGTCTGAACGAGGCGCTGAATATTCTGGTCACTGACATCTGTCTTGCGATGGAGACCGAGGTCTGTTCGGTGTATCTGGCCGACCACGATCGGCGCTGCTATTACCTGATGGCGACCCGTGGTTTGAAAAAACCACGTGGACGCACCGTCACGCTCGCATTTGATGAAGGTATCGTGGGCCTGGTTGGGCGACTGGCTGAACCCATCAACCTAGCTGACGCGCAAAAACACCCCAGCTTTAAATACATCCCTTCCGTAAAAGAAGAGCGCTTCCGCGCTTTCCTTGGCGTGCCGATTATCCAGCGTCGCCAGCTGCTCGGCGTGCTGGTTGTCCAGCAGCGCGAGCTACGTCAGTACGATGAAAGCGAAGAGTCTTTCCTCGTCACGCTGGCCACGCAGATGGCGGCGATCCTCTCCCAGTCCCAGCTTGCTGCGCTCTTTGGTCAATATCGCCATACGCGCATTCGTGCCCTTCCGGCCTCGCCAGGCGTAGCGATCGCGGAAGGCTGGATGGACGCCACGCTGCCGCTGATGGAGCAGGTTTACGAAGCCTCTACGCTTGATGAAGCGCTTGAACGCGAGCGTCTTACCGCTGCGCTGGAAGAGGCGGCGAATGAATTTCGTCGTTACAGCAAGCGTTTTGCCGCAGGCGCACAGAAAGAGACGGCGGCCATCTTCGACCTCTATTCGCACCTGCTCTCCGACGCGCGTCTGCGTCGTGAGCTGTTTGCGGAAGTGGATAAAGGCTCGGTCGCAGAGTGGGCGGTTAAGAAGGTCATCGAAAAATTTGCCGATCAGTTTGCGGCACTGACCGACGGTTACCTGAAAGAACGGGCTGGCGATCTCCGCGCCCTGGGACAGCGTCTGCTGTTCCATCTCGATGACACCATTCAGGGGCCGAATGCCTGGCCAAAACGGTTTGTTCTGGTCGCCGATGAACTCTCGGCAACGACGCTGGCTGAACTGCCTCAGGACAGGCTGGCCGGTGTGGTGGTGCGCGATGGTGCCGCCAACTCGCATGCCGCCATTATGGTGCGCGCGCTGGGTATCCCAACCGTTATGGGGGCCGATATCCAGCCGTCGGTACTGCACCGCCGTACGCTGGTGGTTGACGGCTATCGCGGTGAGCTGCTGGTCGATCCTGAGCCAGTTCTGCTCCAGGAATACCAGCGACTTATCAGCGAAGAGAATGAATTAAGCAAGCTGGCGGAGGATGACGTTAACCTGCCCGCACAGCTTAAGAGCGGAGAGCGGATCAAAGTCATGCTCAACGCCGGTTTAAGCCCTGAGCATGAAGAAAAGCTTGGCAGCCGCATCGACGGTATTGGTCTATACCGTACTGAAATCCCGTTCATGCTGCAGAGCGGTTTCCCCTCAGAAGAGGAACAGGTGGCGCAGTATCAGGGGATGCTGCAGATGTTTAACGACAAACCTGTCACCCTGCGAACCCTCGATGTCGGCGCGGATAAACAGCTGCCCTATATGCCGATCAGCGAAGAAAACCCGTGCCTGGGCTGGCGTGGGATCCGCATTACGCTCGATCAGCCGGAGATCTTCCTGATCCAGGTGCGTGCAATGCTGCGCGCCAACGCGGCGACGGGCAATCTCAGCATCTTACTCCCGATGGTCACCAGCATTGATGAGATCGACGAGTCCCGGCGACTGATCGAACGTGCAGGCCGTGAAGTGGAAGAGATGATCGGCTATGCGATCCCGAAACCGCGGATCGGGGTGATGCTTGAAGTGCCGTCTATGGTCTTTATGCTGCCGCAGCTGGCAAACCGTGTTGATTTTATCTCTGTCGGCACGAACGACCTGACGCAATATATTCTGGCCGTCGACCGTAACAATACCCGTGTCGCCAGTATCTACGACAGCCTGCATCCGGCGATCATTCGCGCGTTAGCGATGATTGCCCGTGAAGCGGAACAGTACGGCATTGATTTACGCCTGTGCGGTGAAATGGCCGGGGATTCAATGTGCGTTGCGATCCTGATTGGTCTGGGATATCGCCATCTGTCGATGAACGGTCGCGCTGTCGCCCGCGTGAAGTACCTGCTGCGGCATATCGACATCAACGATGCCCGCGAACTGGCTGAACGCAGCCTTGACGCGCAGCTGGCAGCAGAGGTTCGTCATCAGGTCGCGGCGTTTATGGAACGACGCGGTATGGGCGGCCTGATCCGCGGCGGCCGCTAATCATCTTTCTGCCTCTCCCTCCGGGAGAGGGCTCCAGCGCGCATAAAACCCTATACACATCTTTTACATCTCTGGCGCATCCTCCGCGCCCGCCTTGTGCTATGATTCGCAACTTTGGAGCCTCTGCTTACGGCAGAATCGCATTTCTACCGCTGTCCACTTTCAGCGGAATAACAACATCTTGTGGTGACAGATGAACAGTGGTTATCTGCATTTTCCGGAATTTGATCCGGTCATTTTCTCAGTAGGACCTGTTTCGCTTCACTGGTACGGTCTGATGTACCTGGTGGGCTTCATTTTTGCCATGTGGCTCGCTGGCCGTCGCGCCAGTCGTCCGGGCAGCGGCTGGACGAAAAACGAAGTTGAAAACCTGCTCTATGCGGGTTTCCTCGGCGTGTTCCTCGGTGGCCGCATTGGGTACGTGCTGTTCTATAACTTCCCGGTATTCCTGAACGATCCGCTCTATCTGTTCCGCGTGTGGGACGGCGGCATGTCCTTCCACGGCGGCCTGATTGGGGTGATCCTGGTGATGGTGATTTTTGCCAAACGCACCAAACGCAACTTCTTCCAGGTTTCAGATTTTATCGCACCGCTGATCCCGTTTGGTCTCGGCGCTGGCCGTCTGGGGAACTTTATCAACGGTGAGCTGTGGGGCCGCGTCGACCCGAGCGTGCCGTACACGATGCTCTTCCCGGGCTCCCGCGCAGAAGATATCGCATTGCTGCCATCACACCCGGAGTGGCAGTCCATTTTCGATACCTACGGCGTTCTGCCGCGCCATATGTCTCAGCTGTACGAGCTGGCGCTGGAAGGCGTGGTGCTGTTTATCATCCTCAACCTGTTTATCCGCAAACCGCGTCCGATGGGCGCTGTCTCCGGCCTGTTCCTGATTGGCTACGGCGCATTCCGTATTATCGTCGAGTTCTTCCGTCAGCCAGATGCACAGTTTACCGGCGAATGGGTACAGTACATCAGCATGGGGCAGATCCTCTCCATTCCGATGATTGTCGCGGGTGCCATTATGATGATTTGGGCGTATCGTCGTCGTCCACAGCAACAAATTTCCTGAGGAACCATGAAACAGTATCTTGAATTGATGAAAAAAGTGCTCGACGAGGGCACGCCGAAAAACGACCGCACCGGCACCGGTACGCTCTCCATTTTTGGCCACCAGATGCGCTTCAATCTGCAAGAAGGCTTCCCACTGGTGACGACAAAGCGCTGCCACCTGCGCTCGATCATTCATGAACTGCTCTGGTTCCTGCAAGGCGATACCAACGTTGCGTATCTGCACGAAAATAACGTCTCAATCTGGGACGAATGGGCAGATGAAAATGGCAACCTGGGCCCGGTTTACGGCAAGCAGTGGCGCGCCTGGCCAACGCCTGATGGTCGCCATATTGACCAGATCACCACCGTGATGAACCAGCTGAAAAACGATCCGGATTCGCGCCGAATCATCGTTTCCGCCTGGAACGTCGGCGAGCTGGATAAAATGGCGCTGGCACCGTGCCATGCGTTCTTCCAGTTCTATGTGGCGGATGGAAAGCTTTCTTGTCAGCTCTACCAGCGCTCCTGTGACGTGTTCCTCGGCCTGCCGTTTAACATCGCCAGCTATGCGCTGTTGGTCCACATGATGGCGCAGCAGTGCGATCTGGAAGTGGGTGATTTTGTCTGGACCGGTGGGGACACCCATCTTTACAGCAACCATATGGAACAGACGCATCTCCAGCTGACTCGCGAACCGCGTGCTCTGCCGAAGCTGATTATCAAGCGCAAACCGGCATCAATCTTCGACTACCGCTTTGATGATTTCGAGATTGAGGGCTATGACCCGCATCCGGGCATCAAAGCGCCTGTCGCTATCTGATGCGATAAAGCGTGACACAACCGGTGCTCTTTAGCGCCGGTTTTTTTTCGTCTTTATCCCGTTTCCCGAAGCGCTATCCAGAAAGCGTGCAACGCGCTGCAACACTCTCAATTCCTCGGATAACGCCTCGTAAAACGAAGAACCGTCGCTCGTCATGTTCACGGCGCTTCGCCACACTCCCGGTATGAAAAAAGAGAACGGTTTTACGCTTATCGAAACGCTGGTCGCGATTTCGCTTGTCGTTATCCTCAGCGCCTCAGGGCTGTACGGCTGGGACAACTGGCAGCGGCAGCAGCGGCTGTGGCAAACCGCCAGTCAGGTGCGAGATTACCTGCTGTTTCTGCGCAATCATGCCAACCGCTACAACCGCGACCATCAAATTACCCGTCTGCGGGTGGGAGGCATGGATTGTCTGGTGAGCTCTGCAGCGCAAGGCTGTGAGAAGGGCAGTCCCTTTGTGGTGATACCACTCTGGCCAGAGGTCGCGATCGGCGAGGTAACGCCGTCGCTCGCGTTCTATGGATTAAAGGATACGGCATGGGCTGGGCGGATACGCGTTCAAAGCCGCGCGGGAGAATGGCTGATTATTGTCTCAAATGGAGGACGCATCAGGATGTGTAAGGTCTCTGCGGGAGGTTCATGTCGATGAAGCAGCGAGGTTTCTCACTGACTGAAGTTCTGATTGCCACGGCGATTAGCAGCCTTTTGCTGATAAGCGCATCGCGTTTTTTACCCGGCTTGCAGCGTGCGATCTTAGCGCAATCTGGTCAGAGACAACTGGAGGAAGAGGTCTGGCACCACCTGTTTGCTCTGGGCAAACAGCTTCAGCGTGCGGGGTACTGCGCGGGAAACTGTCAGGGACAGGCGCTGGTGACAGCCAGGCAAGGAAGTTGCGTCATTGTGCGGTGGGATGCCAACAGTAACGGCAGCTGGGATAACAGCGCATCAGAAAATGACAGCACCGGTTTTCGACTGGAGTCTGGTGCGCTTGAAACCCAGCGTGGAGCGACCTCATGTGAAGGAAAAGGATGGGAAAAGCTCACGGACCCGGACAGGCTAGCGATCGCGCATTTTGTGGTGAGGACAGTGGAACATGCCGGTTTTGCGCCAGAGGTGAATATCGAACTGGCGGCGATTCGTAAAGGCGAGCAGGGGGAACCCTGGCAGGCGTTGTATACGGTCACGGGGTACAACCTGTGAATCGTCAACGCGGAATGTCTTCGCTGGCGCTGGTTCTGCTTTTACTGGTGCTGGGTACCCTTAGCCTCACGGGTCTCAATCAGCAGCTCACAACGTTTAGCGCGCTCGTTGGCGGGGAGAAAAGCTCGCTTCAGCAGCAGGCGACGGTACAGTCCGCGCTTGAATGGGGACGGGTTCAGAGCTGGTCGTCAGAGCCACAGGTTCAGTGCAAGAAGACTCCTGTGTGGCGAGCGTGTTTGCGCCCGCTGAGTGGGGCGCGTGTGCTGCTGATTGCTGGAGACAGCGACCTGCTGCTTTGGCGCTCAGGAGAGATTGTCGACGGGAACGTTCGCTTTTCGCCTCACGGCTGGAGTGATTTTTGTCCCCTTAAGGAGAGCGCGTTATGCCAGCTGCCGTGAAAAGAGAAAAAGGGTTTAGCATGGTTGAGGTACTGCTGGCGATGATGCTGCTGGTGATCGTCGTGACCGCTCTGTCCGGTTATCACCGGGCGCTGGCGGCGCGGTTTACCCTATTTAATCAGTATCGCCAGCTCTGGCACCATGCCTGGAATCAGTCTCAGCTCTCAACAAATGTTCTCCCGGCAGGCTGGCAGGCCAGTCGGGGGCAGACAACGCACGCAGGATGTGTCAGCATCACGGTCACACTTATTTCTCCTCTGGGGCGGCGCGGTGAGATAACGCGTCTGCATTGCCCGGTTAGCCAGTAGTCGGGAGCGTCTATGTTAAGGGTCTACCACTCAAATCGTCTGGATGTGCTGGAAGCGCTGATGGAATTTATCGTTGAGCGCGAGCGGCTTGACGATCCTTTTGAGCCTGAAATGGTGCTGGTGCAGAGCACCGGTATGGCACAGTGGCTGCAAATGTCGCTTTCCCGTAAATTTGGCATAGCCGCAAATATTGATTTCCCGCTGCCCGCGAGTTTTATCTGGGAGATGTTTGTGCGCGTGTTGCCGGACATCCCGGAGCAGAGCGCCTTCAACAAACAAGGCATGAGCTGGAAGCTCATGGCGCTGCTGCCGGAAATGCTGCAGCACGATGAATTCGCCATGCTGCGCCACTACCTCAATGACGATACCGATAAGCGCAAGCTGTTCCAGCTGGCGTCGCGTACCGCCGATCTCTACGACCAATACCTTGTTTACCGTTCTGACTGGTTAATTCGTTGGGAAGCGGGCGAGTTGGTTGAAGGGCTACCGGAGGCGCAAATATGGCAGGCACCTCTGTGGAAAGCACTGGTAGAACATACGGAGAAACTTGGGCAGCCTAAGTGGCATCGTGCCAACCTGTACGAGCGGTTTATCTCCATACTCGAGAATGCGTTGGAGCGCCCGGCCCGACTGCCGTCACGCGTTTTTATCTGCGGGATATCCGCCTTACCGCCTGTTTATCTGAAGGCTTTGAACGCGCTGGGTAAACATATTGATATCCATATTTTGTTCACCAACCCTTGCCGACAGTATTGGGGGGATATCCTCGACGAACGTTGGCTTGCGCGGCTGGTAACTCGCCAACGAAAGCGCCTTTTTGAAGAACGTTCCGTCCCGCTGTTTAAAGACGGCTCGACTGCCGGTCAGCTTTTTGATGAAGACGGTATCCAGAACCTGCCCAATCCACTGCTTGCCTCGTGGGGGAAGCTGGGGCGTGACTACATTCACATGCTTTCAGACATCACTTCATCAGGCGAAGGCGACGTGGATGCCTTTGTCGATATTGCCCCTGATAGCCTGTTGCATCATATTCAGCTGGATATCCTCGATCTGGAAAACCGTGCCGTGATGGGCGTGACGGCGAACGAATTCGAACGTAGCGACAGCAAGCGCAAGCTGGATGCTGACGATCGCAGCATCACGATCCATGTTTGCCATAGCCCTCAGCGTGAGGTCGAAGTGCTTCACGACCAGCTGCTGGCGATGCTGCAGGACGATCCCGAACTGACGCCACGCGATATTGTGGTGATGGTGGCGGATATCGACAGCTACAGTCCCTTCATTCAGGCAGTTTTTGGCAGTGCGACGGGCGAGCGATATCTGCCTTACGCTATCTCTGACCGTCGTGCCCGCCAGTCGCATCCGGCACTGCAGGCCTTTATCACTCTGCTTTCACTGCCGGATAGCCGCTTTATCTCCGAAGATGTCCTGGCGTTACTGGATGTTCCCGTGCTGGCTGCACGCTTTAACATCACTGAAGAGGGGCTGCGCTACCTTCGTCAGTGGGTGAACGAATCTGGCGTACGCTGGGGGATCGATGACGATAACGTTCAGGAGTTCGAACTTCCTCCTACCGGGCAGCACACGTGGCGTTTTGGCCTGACGCGTATGCTGCTGGGCTACGCCATGGAGAGCAGCCAGGGCGAGTGGAATGAGGTGCTGCCTTACGATGAGTCCAGCGGGTTAATTGCTGAACTGGTGGGGCATTTAGCGTCACTCCTGATGCAGCTTAACCGCTGGCGACACGAGCTGCTACAGCCGCGTCCGCTTGAAGAATGGCTCCCGGTTTGCAGAGCGTTGCTTAATGATTTCTTCCTGCCGGACAATGACACCGAAGCGGCGATGGCGCTCATTGAAACGCAGTGGCAGGCGATCATCGACGAAGGCGTCAATTCCCACTATCAGGAGGCCATCCCGCTGTCGCTGTTGAGGGATGAGTTGACGCAGCGGCTTGACCAGGAGCGAATCAGCCAGCGTTTTCTGGCCGGCCCCATCAATATTTGCACCCTGATGCCAATGCGTTCTATCCCGTTTAAAGTGGTCTGTTTACTTGGCATGAACGACGGCGTTTATCCGCGCGCGCTGGCGCCGCTGGGGTTCGATTTGATGAGCGCAGATCCAAAGCGGGGCGACCGTAGCCGCCGCGATGATGACCGCTACCTCTTCCTTGAGGCGCTCATTTCCGCCCAGAGTAAGCTATATATCAGCTATATCGGCCGTTCCATTCAGGACAACAGCGAGCGTTTTCCCTCCGTTCTGGTGCAGGAGCTGGTGGACTATATCGGCCAGAGTCACTATCTGCCGGGGGATGAAGAGCGCAACTGCGATGAAAGCGAGAAGAGGGTGAAATCTCATATCACCTGTTTCCACAGCCGCATGCCATTTGACCCGGTGAACTACACGCCCAGCGAGCGCCAGAGCTATGCGCAGGAGTGGTTACCGGCAGCGAAAAAGGAGGGGAGTGCGCATACCGATTTCATACAGGAACTTGACCCGCGCCATGTCGATACCCTGACCTTTGAACAGCTTCAGCGGTTTTGGGCGCATCCGGTGCGCGCCTTCTTCCAGCAGCGATTGCAGGTCAACTTCCGTTCTGAAGAGAGTGAAATTCCTGATGCAGAGCCCTTTACGCTGGAAGGGCTGGAGCGCTACCAGTTAAACCTGCAGCTGTTGAATGCGCTGGTTGAAGAGGAAGATGCTGACAAACTTTATCGCCGCTACCGTGCTGCAGGGCAGCTGCCCTATGGGGCGTTCGGGGAAATTGTGTGGGAGGCGCAGTGTCAGGAGATGACCGCCCTGGCAGAGCGCGTAAGAGCGTGCCGACAGCCAGGGAAAAGCATTGAAATCGATCTCAACTGCAATGGTGTACAACTCACGGGCTGGTTAACCCAGGTTCAGCCGGACGGGCTGCTGCGCTGGCGGCCCTCTATGCTTAGCGTTTCACAGGGTTTGCAACTCTGGCTGGAACATCTTGTCTACAGTGCGGATGGTCATAAAGGTGAAAGTCGGATTTTCGTGCGCAAAGAGGGCGAATGGCGCTTCCCGCCGATGGAGTCTGAGCAGGCGTTACGGTATCTGTCTTTGTACATTGAGGGCTACCGTCAGGGAATGAACAAACCGCTCCTGGTACTGCCGGAAAGTGGCGGGGCCTGGATAAAAGCCTGTTATGACGCACAGAATGATGCGATGTTAACGGATGAGGCGTCACTGCAGAAAGCGCGCAGTAAATTTATGCAGGCCTACGAAGGTAACATGATGGTGCGGGGCGAAGGTGAAGATGTCTGGTATCAGCGCTTATGGCGAACGCTTGAGCCAGAGTACTTTGAAGCCATCACGGAAGAGGCGCAGCGCTACCTGCTGCCGTTGTTTAAATTTAATCAGTCCTGAGCGATGTATAAAAATTGCGCAGCATGGGGTGTTCATTTATGATGCACTTCTTATCACGGACTGATGTACCCAATAAAGAGATGTTGGCGTGTCCAGCACGCAATGTGTTAATGATGTAGCCGTGATAAAGAGGTAGCACCTTGTTTAAAGCGTTTGTTTTGTTTTTCGCCCTCTGGGTACCTGTCACTCAGGCAGACTCCGGTTGGCAACCCGTTCAGGAAACTATTCGTAAAAGCGAAAAAGATACTCGTCAATATCAGGCTATTCGTCTTGATAACGGCATGACTGTGCTGTTGGTTTCCGATCCGCAGGCGGTGAAGTCCCTCTCGGCATTAGTGGTGCCGGTTGGATCGCTGGAAGATCCTGACGCGCATCCTGGGCTTGCACACTATCTGGAACATATGACGCTGATGGGGTCAAAAAAATACCCGCAGCCAGATAGCCTGTCCGAATTTTTGAAAATGCATGGCGGCAGCCACAATGCCAGTACGGCACCGTACCGCACGGCCTTTTATCTTGAAGTCGAAAATGATGCGCTGGAAGGCGCGGTCGATCGCCTTGCTGATTCCATCGCCGCACCCCTGCTGGATAAAAAATATGCCGACCGTGAACGCAATGCCGTCAATGCTGAGTTGACCCTTGCCCGCACGCGAGACGGTATGCGTATGGCCCAGGTCAGCGCCGAAACCATCAACCCTGCGCACCCGGGTTCGCGCTTCTCCGGCGGTAACCTGGAGACGTTGAGCGACAAACCGAACAGCCCGGTGCTTGATGCCCTGCACGCGTTTCGCGATAAATACTACTCCGCCAACCTGATGAAAGCGGTCATCTACAGCAATAAACCGTTGCCGGAACTGGCAGGCATGGCGGCTAAAACGTTTGGTCGGGTGCCGAATAAAAATATCGACCTGCCGCAGATAGACGTACCGGTGGTCACGGACGCGCAAAAGGGCATTGTGATCCACTACGTGCCTGCGCTGCCGCGCAAAGTGCTGCGCGTGGAATTCCGCATCGATAACAACACCGCACAGTTTCGCAGTAAAACCGATGAGCTGGTGACCTACCTGATAGGTAACCGTAGTCCGGGTACGCTTTCTGACTGGCTGCAAAAACAGGGGCTGGTGGAAGGTATTCGCGCCGACTCCGATCCGGTTGTGAACGGTAATAGCGGCGTGCTGGCGATCTCCGCCACCCTGACCGACAAGGGCCTGGCAAACCGTGACGAAGTGGTGGCTGCGATCTTCAGCTACCTCTCTTTACTGCGTGAGAAAGGCGTCGATAAGCGCTACTTTGATGAGCTCGCGCACGTGCTGGATCTCGATTTCCGTTACCCGTCCATTACCCGCGACATGGATTACGTTGAGTGGCTGGCGGATACCATGATCCGCGTGCCGGTGGAGCACACCCTCGACGCGGTGAATATTGCCGACCGGTATGACGCCGAGGCGGTAAAAGCTCGCCTTGCGATGATGACGCCGGAGAATGCCCGCATCTGGTACATCAGCCCGAACGAACCGCATAACAAGACGGCGTATTTTGTCGATGCCCCCTATCAGGTGGATAAAATCAGCGCGCAGACCTTCGCCGACTGGCAGAAGAAGGCCGGAGAGATTGCGTTGAAGCTGCCGGAGCTGAACCCCTATATTCCGGATGACTTCTCGCTGACCAAAACGACAAAAGATTATCCACACCCGGCGCTCATTGTTGATGAGCCGACGCTGCGCGTGGTGTATACGCCCAGCCGCTACTTCGCAAGCGAGCCAAAGGCCGATGTCAGCGTGGTGCTGCGTAACCCGAAAGCGATGAACAGCGCCAAAAATCAGGTGATGTTCGCGCTCAATGACTATCTCGCCGGGATTGCGCTCGATCAGCTCAGCAACCAGGCGGCCGTGGGCGGGATCAGCTTCTCCACCAACGCCAACAACGGTTTGATGCTCAACGCAAACGGCTATACCCAGCGTTTGCCTCAGCTGTTTCAGGCACTGCTGGAGGGCTATTTCAGCTATACGCCGACGGAAGAGCAGCTTGAGCAGGCCAAATCGTGGTATGCGCAGATGATGGATTCTGCGGAGAAGGGCAAAGCTTACGATATGGCGCTTATGCCGGCGCAAATGCTGTCGCAAGTTCCTTATTTCCAGCGAGAGGACCGCCGCGCGCTGTTGCCTTCGATCACCTTAAAAGACGTGCTGGCTTACCGTGACGCGCTGAAAACCAACACGCGTCCGGAGTTCCTGATCGTCGGCAACATGAGTGAGGATCAGGCCAAAACCCTGGCAGAGAATGTACGCACTCAGCTCGGTTCGAAAGGCGACGAGTGGTGCCGCAACCAGGACGTGCTGGTTGAGAAAAAACAGAATGTGATTTTTGAAAAGGCGGGTAACAGCACGGATTCCGCGCTGGCCGCGGTATTTGTGCCAACGGGCTATGATGAATTCGCCAGCTCGGCGCAGAGTGCCGTGCTGGGGCAAATTATTCAGCCGTGGTTCTACAACCAGTTACGCACTGAGGAGCAGCTTGGCTACGCGGTGTTTGCCTTCTCCATGAACGTAGGCCGACAGTGGGGGCTGGGTTTCCTGCTGCAAAGCAGCGATAAACAACCGGCGTATCTCTGGAAGCGTTACCAGGCCTTCTTCCCGCAGGTGGAAGCGAAACTCCGCGCCATGAAGCCGGAAGAGTTTGCGCAGATCCAGCAGGCCGTCATCGCACAGGTGATGCAGCCGCCGCAGACGCTGGGTGAAGAAGCCTCGCAGCTGAGCAAAGATTTCGATCGCGGTAATCTGAAATTTGATTCGCGTGATAAAGTAGTGGCCGAGATAAAACAGCTGACGCCGCAGAAGGTTGCCGACTTCTTCCATCAGGCGGTCATTAAGCCGCAGGGAATCACCATTCTGTCCCAGGTTTCCGGTAGCCAGAACGGGAAAACGGAGTACGTGAACCCGAAAGGCTGGAAAGTCTGGAAGAGCGTCAGCGCGCTGCAGCAATCTATGCCCTGGAGTAAGAAAGAATGACCGATACCGCTGAGTCCCTTGATCCCTTACGTTTACCTCTGCAGGGTGAACGATTGATTGAAGCCTCAGCGG
Organism: Enterobacter sp. CGMCC 5087; assembly: GCF_003144775.1. Taxonomy (NCBI): domain Bacteria; kingdom Pseudomonadati; phylum Pseudomonadota; class Gammaproteobacteria; order Enterobacterales; family Enterobacteriaceae; genus Enterobacter; species Enterobacter sp. CGMCC 5087. The sequence goes on from NZ_QFXN01000066.1 coordinate 113,364, forward strand.
GAACGGGAAAAACCTTCACCATTGCCGCCCTGTACCTGCGTCTGCTGCTGGGGCTTGGCGGCAACGCCGCTTTTCCACGCCCTTTGAGCGTGGAAGAGCTGCTGGTAGTCACCTTCACCGAGGCTGCCACCGCTGAGCTGCGGGGCCGTATTCGCAGCAATATCCACGAGCTGCGCATCGCCTGTCTGCGTCAGAGCACGGATAACCCTCTCTACGCCAGCCTTCTGGAAGAGATTGCCGATAAGCAACAGGCAGCCCAGTGGCTGCTCCTTGCTGAACGGCAGATGGATGAAGCGTCCGTCTTCACCATTCACGGTTTTTGCCAGCGTATGCTGAGCCTGAATGCATTTGAATCCGGAATGCTGTTTGAACAGCAGCTCATTGAAGATGAATCCGTGCTTCGCTATCAGGCCTGCGCGGATTTCTGGCGTCGCCACTGCTACCCGTTACAGCGCGATATCGCCGAAGCGGTACATGCGCTGTGGAAGGGCCCGGAGGCGCTGCTGCGCGCTATCGATCGTTATCTGCAGGGTGAAGCGCCGGTCATCAAATCCCCGCCGCCAGCCGATGAAACCCTGGCCTCACGGCATGAAAAAATCATCGCGCAAATTACCGACATCAAGCAAAAATGGATTGAGTCCGTTGGCGAGATTGACGCAATCATCGAAAATTCCGGGATTGACCGACGCAAGTTTAACCGTGGCAACCAGGGGAAATGGATCGACAAGATCAGCGCCTGGGCGCAGGAGGAGACGCGAGGCTACCAGCTCCCGGACGTGCTGGAGAAATTCTCCCGGCGTTTCCTGGTTGAGCGGACCAAAGCCGACGGCATTGTGCCTGAGCATCCTCTGTTTGTGGCGATTGAAACCCTGCTGGCTGAGCCCTTAACGCTCAACGATCTGATGATTACCCGCGCCATGACGGAAATTCGCGACGCCGTCGCGCGTGAGAAACGCCGCCGGGGTGAGCTGGGGTTTGACGACATGCTGAGCCGCCTCGATGCGGCGCTGTGCAGTGAAAATGGCGAAGCGCTTGCCGCCGCGATCCGGACCCGCTTCCCGGTGGCGATGATTGACGAATTTCAGGATACCGACCCTCAACAATACCGCATTTTCCGCCGTATCTGGCGCCAGCAGCCCGGTACCGCGCTGTTGTTAATCGGCGATCCGAAACAGGCCATCTACGCCTTCCGCGGTGCGGATATTTTCACCTACATGAAAGCCCGTAGCGAAGTTGACGCGCACTACACGCTTGATACTAACTGGCGCTCCTCTCCCGGCATGGTGGAAAGCGTCAACGCGCTCTTCAGCCGCATGGATACGGCGTTTATGTTCCGGGAGATCCCGTTTCAGCCGGTAAAGTTTGCCGAGAAAAATGCCTCTTTGCGCTTCGAGTTCAACGGCGAGGCGCAGCCTGCCATGAACTTCTGGCTGCTGGATGGGGAAGGCTGCGGCGTTGCCGACTATCAAAATGCCATGGCCCAGCACTGTGCCGCGCAAATCCGCGACTGGCTCAGTGCCGGCGCGCACGGTGAAGCGCTGCTGTGGAAGGGGGATAAACCCACCCCCGTAAAGGCATCCGATATTACGGTTCTGGTTCGCAGCCGTCAGGAAGCCGCGCTCATCCGCGACGCCCTGACGTTACTGAATATTCCCTCCGTCTACCTCTCCAACCGCGACAGCGTCTTTGAAACGCTGGAAGCGCAGGAGATGCTATGGCTGCTGCAGGCCGTGCTGGCTCCGGAGCGGGAAAGCTCGCTGCGTAGCGCACTGGCGAGCGCGATGCTCGGGCTGAACGCGCGGGATATCGATGCGCTCAACAATGACGAAGCCGCGTGGGATGCCGTGGTAGAAGAGTTTGTTCGCTACCGCGAAAAATGGCAGAAGCGTGGAGTCATGGCGATGGTGCGCGAGCTCATGGCTCAGCGCCACATTGCGGAGAATATGCTGGCTACAGCGGGCGGCGAGCGTCGGCTGACCGATATTTTACATATCAGCGAACTGCTGCAGGAAGCGGGTACGCAGCTGGAGAGCGAGCACGCCCTCGTGCGCTGGCTGGCGCAGCAGATTGCCGATCCGAACAGTAATTCGTCCAGCCAGCAGATGCGCCTTGAGAGTGATAAACATCTGGTGCAGATTGTCACCATTCACAAATCGAAAGGCCTTGAGTATCCGCTGGTCTGGCTGCCGTTTATCGCCAATTATCGCGTGCAGGATCAGGCCTTTTACCACGATCGCGAGTCTTTTGAGGCGGTGCTCGATCTCAGAAACGCGGAGTCCAGCGTTGAGCTGGCCGAAGCCGAGCGTCTGGCGGAAGACCTGCGCCTGCTTTACGTGGCGCTGACCCGTTCGGTCTGGCACTGCAGCCTGGGCATTGCGCCTCTGTTCCGTCGCCGTGGCGAAAAGACCGGGGAGAGCGATTTTCATCTGAGCGCGCTGGGGCGGCTTATTCAGCACGGTGAACCCAAAGACGCGGCGGGCCTGCGCCAGTGCATCGAATCTCTTTGCACAGAGCATGTTGCCCTGCATATTCCGTCGCAGCCCGACAACAGCCGCTGGCAGATGCCGGAGCTGCGTGACTCACAGCTCCATGCCCGCCAGGTTGTGCGTACCATTGCCGACGACTGGCGGGTCACCAGCTACTCCGGTTTGCAGCAGCACGGGCAGAGTATTGCGCAGGATCTGATGCCAAAACTGGACGTGGATGCCGCAGGAGCCGGTAGCGTACCTGTTGAGCCGGTGCTCACGCCGCACCAGTTCCCGCGCGGCGCCTCGCCGGGCACGTTTTTGCACAGCCTGTTTGAAGAGCTGGATTTTACCCAGCCAGTTTCCGAAGAGTGGGTGCTGAAGATGTTACAGAGTGGCGGCTACGACGCGCAGTGGCAGCCGGTTCTTACCGACTGGATCCGCGCGGTACTGCACGCGCCGCTCACGACGCAGGGGATCTCGCTGAACCAGTTGACCGGCAAAGACAAGCAGGTGGAGATGGAGTTTTATCTCCCCATCGCCAGCCCGCTCAGGGCCGAGGCGCTTGATGCGCTGATCCGCGAGTACGATCCGTTATCCGCCGGGTGCCCGCAGCTGAACTTCCGCCAGGTGCAGGGGATGCTCAAAGGCTTTATCGACCTGGTTTTCCGCCACGAAGGGCGCTACTACCTGCTGGATTACAAATCAAACTGGCTGGGTGAAAGCAGCGAAGCCTACACCCAGGACGCGATGGCCTCGGCAATGCAAATGCATCGCTACGATCTGCAGTACCAGCTTTACACCCTTGCGCTGCACCGTTACCTGCGCCATCGCATGGCCGATTACCACTACGAAGATCATTTTGGTGGCGTCATTTACCTGTTCCTGCGCGGAGTGGATGCTAACGACCCGCGTTCCGGCGTCTTTAGCACGCGTCCGTCTGCGGAACTGATTGAAAAAATGGATAACCTGTTTGCTGCAAGCACGGAGGAGGTGGCATGACGATGCAGGCGCTACTGCTGGACGCGGTTGAACAACGATTATTGCGTCACCTGGATGTGCAGTTCGCCATGATGGTGGCAGGCGAGGAGCCTGCCGTCATGCTGGCCGCCGCCATTCTGAGCAAAGACGCGGGGGAAGGGCACGTATGTTTGCCGCTGTCGCGTCTGGCGGTGGATGAGAAAATGCCTCCGGCTTTACAGGCGTGTTTCGCGCTGCTGGGGGACGCAGTGGACTGGCAGGAGATATTACTCGGTTCGCCTGCCGTGAGCGGAGCCGATACCGGGACGCCAATGATCCTTGTCGGCGAGCGTTTGTATCTTAACCGGCTGTGGCGTAACGAATTGACGGTAGCGCGCTTCTTCAGCGAGACCAACGCCCCGCTTCCCTGCGATGAAGCGCAGCTCCGGCAAACGCTGGATGCGCTGTTTACCTCTGACGACGCGACAGACTGGCAGAAAGTGGCGGCAGCCGTGGCCTTAACGCGACGGATCTCGGTGATTTCTGGCGGCCCGGGCACCGGGAAAACGACCACTGTGGCAAAACTGCTTGCCGCGCTGATTCAGCTATCGGGTGAGCAAAAGTGCCGTATTCGCCTGGCGGCCCCCACCGGTAAAGCGGCGGCACGTCTGACGGAATCGTTAGGCGGCGCGCTGCAAAAACTGCCGCTAACCGGGAATCAGCTTGCGCTTTTCCCCAATGAAGCCAGCACGCTGCACCGCTTGCTTGGCGCACAGCCGGGTAGCCAGCGTCTGCGCTATCATGCCGGTAACCCACTGCACCTTGACGTGCTGGTCGTGGATGAAGCGTCGATGATTGACCTGACGATGATGTCGCGTTTGATCGATGCGCTACCGCCGCACGCGCGTGTCATTTTCCTCGGCGATCGCGACCAGCTTGCCTCCGTTGAGGCGGGAGCCGTATTGGGGGATATCTGCACCTATGCCAGCCTGGGATATACCGCTGAACGCGCGCAGGA
>NZ_QFXN01000067.1:0-3865 GCF_003144775.1 Enterobacter sp. CGMCC 5087
CCCGTCTCACCGGATGTTCGCTCACGTCTGAAAACCATTCGCTTGCGGGGGCGCTGCGCGACAGCCTGTGTCTGCTGCAAAAAAGCTACCGTTTCGGCAGCGACTCCGGCATCGGCCAGCTTGCGGCGGCGGTGAACCGGGGCGACCGGCGCACCACCACTGCGGTGTTTGACGGTACCTTTACGGATATAGAGAAAAAATCGCTGCAAAGCGGGGAAGAGTATCAGGCGATGCTTGACGACGCCCTGCAGGGGTACCAGCACTTTCTGACGGGCGTACAACAGCAAAGTACGCCGGAGCAGGTCATTGCCGCGTTTGGCGAGTATCAGCTGCTCTGTGCGCTGAGGGAAGGCCCTTTTGGCGTTCGGGGTCTGAACGACAGGCTGGAACAGCTGCTGGCGCAAAAACGCAAAATTAACCGTACCCCGCACTCGCGCTGGTATGAAGGGCGGCCGGTGATGATCTCCCGCAACGACAGCGCGCTGGGATTGTTTAACGGGGATATCGGGATTGCGCTCGACTGCGGTCAGGGCCTGCGCGTCTGGTTCCAGATGCCGGACGGGACCGTGAAGTCCTTCCAGCCGAGCCGTTTGCCCGAGCATGAAACCGCATGGGCAATGACGGTGCATAAATCTCAGGGCTCCGAGTTTAACCATGCGGCGCTGATCCTGCCCACGCAGCTTTCACCCGTCGTTACCCGCGAGCTGATCTATACCGCCATTACGCGCGCGCGTCAGCGCCTGTCGCTCTATACCGATGAACGGGTGCTGGTACAGGCGATCGCCACCCGAACGGAACGCCGAAGCGGGCTGGGCGCGATATTTGAGTCACTCTGAACAACGCCAGACATCCAGGCCGGGTACGCGCAGCGCGACCCGGCAAGCGTTGTATTATCCCAGGTCAGCCATCAGCACCTTTGAACGACGCTGATAGTTGTACATCTCTTTCTTCGTTTCCGGCAGAGAATCGATATCCACCGGTGTGAATCCGCGTTCCTGGAACCAGTGAATGCTGCGCGTCGTCAGGACGAATAGCTTGCTTAGCCCCATCTGGCGCGCCTGCGCCGCCACGCGTTCAAGCAGCATTTCGCCGCGTGAAGAGCTACGGTAATCAGGATGCACCGCTACGCAGGCCATTTCACCGATCTTCTCTTCCGGGAACGGATAGAGCGCGGCGCAGGCAATGGTCAGGTTATCGCGCTGAATAATGGTGAATTTGTCGATCTCCATCTCCAGCTGTTCGCGTGAGCGACGCACCAGAATGCCCTGCTGTTCCAGCGGGCGGATCAGCTCCAGAATGCCGCCGATGTCATTAATGGTGGCGCGGCGGATCTGCTCCGCACTCTCCATCACAATCTGCGTACCAATACCGTCGCGGGAGAACAGCTCCTGGAGCAGGGCCCCGTCTTCCTGATAGCTGATCAGGTGGCTGCGGCGCACGCCGCTGCGGCAGGCCTTCACGGCGCCACGCAGGAAGCGGACGGTGCCGGAGTGGTAATCACCTTCGGCTTCCAGCGCTTCCACGCGGGCCTGGGCTTCATTCGGGAAGAGTTCCGGTACGATTGTTCCTTCAGCGTCCACGACGCCCTGGGAGGAGCAGAACCCAATCATTTTTTCCGCCTTCAGCTTGATCGCCAGCTGCGTGGCGATCTCTTCGGACGTCAGGTTAAAGCTTTCGCCGGTCACGGAAACGGCGACCGGGCCCATCAGCACGATGGCACCGCTGTCCAGCTGGCGGTGAATAGCTTCCTCATCAATACGACGGATACGGCCGCTGTGGCAGTAATCCACGCCATCGTCCACGCCGAGCGGCTGGGCAATGATGAAGTTGCCGCTCACGACGTTGATATGCGCCCCCTGCAGCGGCGTATTGTTCAGGCTCATGGACAGGCGAGCGGTAATATCCAGCTGCAGCAGACCCGCCGCCTGTTTCACCAGCTCCAGGGTTTTGGCATCGGTGACGCGGGTGTGTTTGTGGTAAATCGGCTCGTGGTGGTGAGCGGCCAGGTTGGCGTCGATCTGCGGACGCGCGCCATACACCACCACCAGGCGGATCCCGAGGCTGTGCAGCAGGCCAATGTCATTGACGATGCTGGAAAAATTTTCATGCTCAATGGCTTCGCCGCCAAGCATGATGACAAACGTTTTTCCCCGATGGGCGTTGATATAGGGAACAGAATGGCGGAATCCCTGGACCAGTTCGGTTCTACGTTCCTTCACCATGGCACAACCCTTAATGAATGTTTATTCGTAATTTCTGTATTTTTATTCGATTATAGCCACGTGTGCAAGTGCAAATTTTCCGCGACCCACAGAAATTGGTAAGTAATCCGTGCGTTAGCGTATGATTGTTTACCCTTTTATAGATGACAGTTTATGCGTCATTCGTTAAAGTTTTCGGTCAATTTGGACATTTTGTATATCAGTCAGTGTTCTTGCTCGGGAGAAGCATGTCGGGATCCAATTCAGCAATAAGCCGCCGCCGTTTGTTAAAAGGGGCCGGGGCAATGTGGTTGCTTAGCGTCAGTCAGGTCGGTCTTGCCGCCACCAGTCAGGTGGTGGCGGTGCGCGTCTGGCCGTCGTCGACCTATACGCGCGTGACGGTCGAATCCAATCGCGTGCTGAAATATAAGCAATTTGCCCTCAGCAACCCGGAACGCGTGGTGGTGGATCTCGAAGGCGTTAACCTCAACTCCGTGCTGAAAGGGATGGCGGCGCAGATCCGCGGCGACGATCCGTTTATTAAATCGGCGCGCGTCGGGCAGTTCGATCCGCAAACCGTGCGCATGGTGTTTGAGCTTAAACAGAACGTTAAGCCGCAGCTGTTCGCCCTGGCGCCCGTCGCGACGTTTAAAGAGCGCCTGGTGATGGATCTCTACCCGGCCAACGCAACGGATATTCAGGATCCGCTTCTTGCCCTGCTGGAGGATTACAACAAGGGCGACTTGCAGCGTCAGGTTCCACCTGCGCAAAGCGGTCCGCAGCCGGGGAAAGCAGGGCGCGATCGTCCGATTGTGATCATGCTCGATCCCGGACACGGCGGTGAAGACTCCGGCGCGGTGGGGAAATACCGCACGCGTGAAAAAGACGTGGTGCTGCAAATTGCCCGCCGCCTGAAGGCGTTGATTGATAAAGAAGGTAATATGCGCGCCTATATGACGCGCAATGAAGATATCTTTATTCCGCTGAAGGTCCGGGTGGCGAAAGCGCAGAAACAGCGCGCCGATTTGTTCGTGTCGATCCATGCGGATGCCTTTACCAGCCGCCAGCCAAGCGGCTCGTCGGTGTTCGCGCTCTCAACCAAAGGCGCGACCAGTACCGCAGCAAGATATCTGGCTGACACCCAGAACGCCTCTGACCTGATTGGCGGCGTGAGCAAAAGCGGTGACCGCTACGTCGACCACACTATGTTCGATATGGTGCAGTCGCTGACCATTAACGACAGCCTGAAGTTTGGTAAAGCGGTGCTGGGCAAGCTGGGCAACATCAATAAGCTGCATAAAAACAGCGTTGAACAGGCCGGGTTTGCGGTACTCAAGGCACCGGATATCCCGTCCATTCTGGTCGAAACCGCGTTTATCAGTAACGTCGAAGAGGAGCGTAAGCTCAAGACGGCAAAATTCCAGCAGGAGGTTGCGGAGTCGATTCTGGCGGGGATACGGGCGTATTTCTCTGACGGGGCGACGCTGGCGCGACGCGGATAACGCTTTCAGCCGGGTAAACGCCCGGCAAATTCACAAACGACAGATACAAAAAAACACCCTTGAGGGTGTTTATTGTTTTCAGAAGTGTTGGTTGCGGGGGCCGGATTTGAACCGACGACCTTCGGGTTATGAGCCCGACGAGCTACCAGGCTGCTCCACCCC
>NZ_QFXN01000068.1:0-35207 GCF_003144775.1 Enterobacter sp. CGMCC 5087
GGATGCGCACTATACTCGGATAGGTTTGTGATGCAACCCCTTTTTCACATAAATCATGATTTTGTATGCAAATTGAACGACATGGCTCTGTTTGGACTATTTTTTGCGCAAAATTTGCCAAAGGGTATGCGATTGCATTTCATTAGCCCTGGCGGTTTGTTATCTTCATCACGCGGAAATGGGCAACTTAAAGACGAGATATAATGAAAGGACGTTGGGCGAAGTATCTGATGGCGGGCGCAATGGTAGCGATTCTTGCGGCCTGTTCTTCCAAACCGACCGATCGCGGTCAACAGTATAAAGACGGGAAGTTATCCCAGCCTTTCTCTTTAGTTAATCAGCCTGATGCCGTCGGCGCACCGATTAATGCCGGTGATTTCTCCGAGCAGGTCTACCAGATCCGCACCGCGTCGCCGCGTCTGTATGGTACCCAGAGTAGCGTGTATAACGCGGTCCAGGACTGGCTGAAAGCAGGCGGCGATACGCGCAACATGCGCCAGTTTGGTATCGACGCCTGGCAGATGGAAGGGGCCGACAACTACGGCAACGTCCAGTTTACCGGCTACTACACCCCGGTTATCCAGGCACGGCACTCGCGTCAGGGCGAGTTCCAGTATCCTATCTACCGTATGCCGCCAAAACGCGGTCGTCTGCCGTCTCGCGCTGAGATCTACGCCGGTGCGCTAAGCGAAAACTACGTTCTGGCCTACAGCAATTCCCTGATGGATAACTTCATCATGGACGTTCAGGGCAGCGGCTACATTGATTTTGGCGACGGGTCGCCGCTTAACTTCTTCAGCTATTCCGGGAAAAACGGCCACGCCTATCGCAGTATCGGTAAGGTGCTGATCGACCGCGGCGAAGTGAAGAAAGAAGATATGTCGATGCAGGCGATCCGCGAGTGGGGCGAGAAACACAGCGAAGCCGAGGTGCGCGAGCTGCTGGAGCAGAACCCGTCGTTCGTCTTCTTCAAACCGCAAAACTTCGCGCCGGTGAAAGGGGCCAGCGCGGTTCCGCTGATTGGCCGCGCGTCGGTAGCATCGGATCGTTCGATTATTCCTGCAGGCACCACGCTGCTGGCTGAAGTCCCTGTGCTGGACAATAACGGCAAGTTCAACGGTCAGTATGAGCTGCGTCTGATGGTGGCGCTGGACGTCGGCGGGGCAATTAAAGGCCAGCACTTCGACATCTATCAGGGTATTGGCCCTGACGCAGGCCATCGCGCGGGCTGGTATAACCACTACGGACGCGTGTGGGTACTGAAGGCGGCGCCGGGTGCTGGAAACGTATTCAGCGGCTGATTGTGGTATTCTGAGCACAATACGGATTACTGTTCAGGGTGAGGAAAACCTCACCCTTTTTACATCTGAGGTTTTATGTCTGTGGTAATCAGCGACGCCTGGCGCCAGCGTTTTGGCGGGACGGCACGTTTATATGGTGAAAAAGCCCTGCAGCTGTTTGCGGATGCGCACGTTTGCGTCGTGGGCATTGGTGGTGTGGGGTCGTGGGCGGCAGAAGCGCTGGCGAGAACCGGTATTGGCGCAATCACGCTGATTGACATGGATGACGTTTGCGTCACCAACACTAACCGTCAAATCCATGCGCTGCGTGATAGCGTCGGCCTGGCAAAATCCGAGGTGATGGCGGAGCGTATTCGTCTCATCAACCCGGAGTGCCGCGTGACGGTGATCGACGACTTTGTGACGGCAGATAACGTCGCGGAGTACATGAGCAAAGGCTACAGCTATGTGATTGACGCCATCGACAGCGTGCGGCCAAAAGCGGCGTTGATCGCATACTGCCGTCGCTACAAGGTGCCGCTGGTCACCACCGGCGGTGCGGGCGGGCAAATCGATCCGACGCAGATCCAGGTGGCCGATCTGGCGAAAACGATCCAGGATCCGCTGGCGGCCAAGCTGCGTGAGCGCCTGAAGAGCGATTTTAACGTGGTGAAGAACAGCAAAGGCAAGCTCGGCGTCGACTGCGTGTTCTCGACGGAAGCGCTGGTCTACCCGCAGGCGGATGGTTCAGTCTGCGCGATGAAAAGCACGGCGGAAGGGCCAAAACGAATGGACTGCGCCACAGGTTTTGGAGCGGCCACCATGGTGACCGCCTCCTTCGGCTTTGTGGCGGTGTCTCACGCCCTCAAGAAAATGATGGCGAAGGCGGAACGTCAGGCCTGAGCCTGGCGTGCGGCATCCAGTACCGCGTCGCTGAGCGCGATCAACCCCTGACCGCGCGAGGCGCTGAGCTGCGCGCGCAGCCCAAGCTCATCAAATAACGCCAGCGGCGAATGTGCCAGCAATTCCGCCGCGCTTTTCCCTTCCACAGCGGTCAGCAATACGGCCAGCAGGCCCCGGACGATGCGGCCTTCGCTGTCGCCGAAGAAGTGCAGCTTCTCGCCGGAGACGCTCACGCCCAGCCAGACGCGGTTTTCACAGCCTGCGATCTCTTTCGCCTGCGCTTTAAGATCGTCTGAAAGGGCAGGGAGCTGTTTACCCAGCAGGATCAGCTGTCGATATTTATCTTCCCACTGCTGGAGCGGGGCGAAGGTCTGTTTTAAGGTCTCTTCTGTGATGACGGTGCCAAACGGATGTCCGGCTAAAGCAGCGCTAGTCATTAATCCACCAGTATTTCAAGGGCGCGGTCAACGGCGGCAACCAGCGCGTCGACATCGCTTTGGGTATTATACGGCGCAAACGAGGCGCGCAGCGTACCGTTAACGCCAAGCGCCGCCAGCAGCGGCTGGGCGCAGTGCTGTCCGGCACGCAGGGCAATGCCGTACCCGGCCAGCAGCGTCACCATGTCGCTATGGTGAACGCCCGCAAAATCAAAGGCGAGCAGGCTTGAATCCTGAACGCGGAACGAGCGGAAACCCGGGCGCTTTTTGAGTTCTTCCTCTGCCAGCGTCGCCAGCCCCCGGCTCCAGCTTTCAGCCTGAACGATGTCTGTTTCTGCCAGCCACTCCAGCGCCGCGCTTAAGCCAATCACACCCGCAACGTTCGGCGTACCGGCCTCCAGGCGATAGGGAACATCCTGAGTTTTGAAGCCATCGAACGACACTTCGGTGATCATTTTACCGCCACCCAGCCACGGCGTCATTTTTGCCAGCAGTTCTGGCTTGCCGTACAACGCCCCAATACCGGTTGGCCCGTAGAGCTTATGTCCTGAGAAGGCATAGAAGTCGATATCAAGCGCCTGCACATCAGCGGGGAAGTGCACCACGCCCTGAGCGCCGTCGACCATCACCACCATCCCGCTGGCATGGGCAATGCGAATGGCCTGAGCGAGGTCCGGGCAACCACCCGTAACGTTCGACATCTGTCCGAGCGCCAGAATGCGGCTGCGGGGGGTAATCAGTTCGGGGAGACGGGCCACGTCGGGCAGAAGGTCTGCACCCAGTGGAAGCTTCACCACGCGTGCGCCCGTCTGCTCGGCCACCATCAGCCACGGCACCATGTTGGCGTGATGTTCCGCCTCGCTGACGACGATCTCATCGCCCGGCTGAAGCAGCGGGCGCGCGTAGCACTGGGCCACCATATTGATGGCTTCGGTGGTGCCGCGCGTCCAGACGATGTTTTTCCCGCTTTCGGCATTGATCAGGCGCGCGACCTGATCGCGTGCGGCTTCGTAGCGCGCGGTTAATCGCTGGGCTTCGGCAAACTGGCTGCGATGCACGTTCCCGGCGCTCAGGCTGTAGAACTGCTGCGTGGCTTCAATCACCGCCTGTGGCTTAAGGGCGGTCGCGGCGCTATCCAGGTAAATACCGGCATCGGCCAGGGCCGGAAACTGTGCGCGGAACTGCGCAGGACTGAAAGCGTTCATGGGATTCCTCATTTCAATATAGCGATCGTCGCGCAATTTCAGCGGCAGGGCAAGGAGGTTGATATCTATCAGAATTGTCTGCTTATCCTTACGACCTCAAAAAAGCAGGTTATGCTAAATAGTGTTAGGCGGATGTTTTAGCCTGTTATAAATCGAGGTTTGAATAGCATTAATTGCTAAAGGAGAATAATCATGAATAAGACAGCTGCAATCATTTCTGCCTGTGCGTTTACTTTTGCCCTGAGCGCGTGTTCTGGTAACAACTACGTGATGCACACCAACGATGGTCGTTCTATCGTTTCGGAAGGGAAACCGACTACCGATAATGATACCGGGATGATTTCGTACAAAGATGCTAACGGGAACAAGCAGCAGATCAACCGCACGGACGTGAAAGAGATGAAAGAGATCGAGCATTAACGGATCGCAGGCGAAAAAAAAGCACCGCAAATTGGCGGTGCTACATTAATCACTATGGACAGACAGGGTAAATGTACAGGAAGTGAAAAATTGGTAGCGTTGCTACCGTGGTCTGAATCGCAGACCAATTGCAAACACAACAACACAACATCACAACCGTAAGCCAAAAGCCCTTCAGAACACGCATTCCGAAAAAAGCTCTTCGTTCCGGCTCAGGAAGTGCCGCCACTATAGGTATTTGCTGGTAGTTCCTCAACGGACAAATTATAATGGCTCAGATAAAAAAAACTAATAGGTTAAACGTTGTTTCCTGTTTGTTAAAATCCGTTAACATCTAAGCCAGATAACCATGTCAAAGCGATTGCCACCCCTTAATGCATTACGTGTTTTTGATGCAGCAGCACGTCACCTGAGCTTCACCCGCGCAGCAGATGAGCTTTTTGTGACACAGGCCGCAGTAAGTCACCAAATCAAGTCTCTTGAGGATTTTCTGGGCCTTAAGCTGTTTCGTCGACGCAACCGTTCGTTGCTGTTGACCGAAGAGGGACAGAGCTATTTTCAGGATATTAAAGAGATTTTTTCGCAGCTTACGGAAGCCACGCGAAAGCTGCAGGCTCGCAGTGCAAAAGGTGCTCTGACCGTCAGTTTATTGCCCAGTTTTGCCATTCATTGGCTGGTGCCAAGACTCTCAAGCTTTAACTCAGCTTATCCGGGGATTGATGTTCGAATCCAGGCAGTAGATCGTCAGGAGGACAAGCTCGCCGATGACGTAGATGTCGCCATTTTTTATGGTCGCGGTAACTGGCCGGGCTTGCGCGTTGAAAAATTATACGCAGAATATCTCCTGCCGGTCTGTTCTCCTCTGCTGTTAACGGGTGAGAAGGCGTTGAAGTCACCCGCTGACTTGGCTCAGCATACGCTTTTGCATGATGCCTCTCGCCGCGACTGGCAAACTTATACCCGTCAATTAGGTCTTACACATATTAACGTGCAACAGGGACCCATTTTTAGCCACAGTGCGATGGTGTTACAGGCTGCCATTCACGGGCAGGGCGTGGCGTTGGCGAACAACGTCATGGCGCAGTCCGAAATTGAGGCAGGCCGCCTGGTTTGCCCTTTTAATGATGTACTGGTCAGCAAGAATGCGTTTTATCTGGTTTGTCATGACAGTCAGGCAGAACTGGGTAAAATAGCCGCCTTCCGGCAGTGGATACTGGCGAAAGCGGTAACCGAGCAAGAAAAATTCCGCTTCAGGTATGAACAATAACGTTTGTGTGCCGGGCACGCATCAACTCAGGACTTAAACATGACCAGCCGATTCATGCTGATTTTTGCCGCGGTGAGTGGCTTTATTTTTGTTGCACTGGGCGCCTTTGGCGCACATGTATTAAGCAAGTCTTTAGGCGCAGTAGAGATGGGCTGGATCCAGACCGGCCTTGAATATCAGGCGTTCCACACGCTGGCTATTTTTGGGCTGGCGGTGGCGATGCAGCGTCGTATCAGTATCTGGTTTTACTGGAGCAGCGTGTTTATGGCGCTGGGTACCGTGTTGTTTAGCGGTAGCCTGTACTGCCTTGCGCTCTCACATCTGCGCCTGTGGGCGTTCGTTACACCTGTCGGCGGCTTCAGCTTCCTGGCGGGTTGGGTATTAATGTTTATCGGAGCTATCCGTCTGAAACGCAAGGGCGTTGTTCATGAATAAGGTTGTTTTATATTGTCGCCCGGGGTTTGAGAAAGAGTGCGCCGCGGAAATTACCGATAAAGCGGCGAAGCGCGAAGTCTTCGGCTTTGCCCGTGTAAAAGAAAACGCGGGCTATGTGGTATTCGAGTGCTATCAGCCTGAAGACGCGGACAAGCTGGCGCGCGAGCTGCCGTTCAGCTCGCTGATCTTTGCTCGCCAGATGTTTGTCGCGGGTGAGCTGCTGAAGGATCTTCCGCCGGAAGACCGCATCACGCCTATTGTCGGCATGCTGCAGGGCGTGGTGGAGAAGGGCGGCGATCTGCGCGTTGAAGTGGCGGATACCAACGAAAGTAAAGAGCTGATGAAGTTCTGCCGTAAGTTCACCGTGCCGCTGCGTGCGGCGCTGCGTGATGCGGGCGTGCTGACGAACTACGAAACGCCGAAGCGTCCGGTGGTGCATATCTTCTTTATCGCACCGGGCTGCTGCTATACAGGCTATTCGTACACCACCAACAACTCTCCCTTCTTTATGGGTATTCCGCGTTTGCGCTTCCCGTCCGATGCGCCAAGCCGTTCCACGCTTAAGCTGGAAGAGGCGTTCCACGTTTTTATCCCGGCAGATGAGTGGGATGAGCGTCTGGCAAACGGCATGTACGCCGTCGACCTTGGCGCGTGCCCGGGCGGCTGGACCTATCAGCTGGTGAAACGCAATATGTGGGTATCGTCCGTTGATAACGGTCCAATGGCGCAAAGCCTGATGGACACCGGGCAGGTTACCTGGCTGCGTGAAGACGGATTCCGCTATCGCCCGAACCGTAACAACATCTCGTGGATGGTGTGCGATATGGTTGAGAAGCCGGCAAAAGTCGCCGCGCTGATGGCCTCCTGGCTGGTCAACGGCTGGTGTCGTGAGACCATTTTCAACCTCAAGCTGCCGATGAAAAAGCGCTATGAGGAAGTGTCGCAAAACCTGGCCTACATTCAGGAGCAGATGGATGAACACGGAATTAACGTGGAGATCCAGGCGCGTCAGCTGTATCACGACCGTGAAGAGGTGACGGTGCATATTCGTCGCTGGTGGGCTGCGGTCGGCGGACGTCGCGACGAGCGATAGTCCGCTGATTGCCCCTCACCCGGCCCTCTCCCCAAAGGGGCTAGGGGGAAAAGACTGCACCGAGCAGTTCCCTCTCCCCCATGGGGAGAGGGTTAGGGTGAGGGGATATTAACGTTCTAACCGCAGCTGCTGTAAATTCCCGTCCAGCTGTAAATCCGTCTGTAGCGTTGCGATCTCCCGGCAGATAAACGCCATCTCTTTATGCGCCTCCAGCTTCTTGCGCCACTTTTCCGGTACCTCATCCAGACGGGCGTAAATCCCTTCCAGACTCTGAAAATCGGTCAGCAGCTGCGCGGCGCTCTTTGGCCCAATACCGGCGACACCCGGAACTTTAGAACTGCTGATGCCTGCCAGCCCCCAGTAGTCCGGCAGCTGCTCGGGCGAGACGCCGAACTCGCTGGCAATAAACGGCGCGTCCAGCCAGCGTTTTTGAAAATAGTCGCGAATGCGGATAGTCGGGGAGAGCAGCTGGCAGTAGCCTTTGTCAGTTGAAACGATAGTGGCCTGATGTCCGGCGCTTGCCACCTTTACGGCCAGGGTGGCCGCGAGATCGTCTGCTTCATTTCCCTGTGCACCCCAGCAGGGAACGCCCCGCTGTTCAAATGCAGCGCGCAGCATGGGCAATTCAGCGTGAAGATCGTCCGGCATCGGGGCGCGTCCGGCTTTGTAGTCGGGCAGACGCTGGTGTCGCCAGCCCGTGTTGCGGGCTTCGTCATCAAATACCGCGACCGCATGGGTGGGCTCACTGTGGCGGATAAGCTGTTCCAGCGCGTGCAGACAGGTGTCTTTACAAGGCGTCCCCTGTACCGCATGGATACGGCGGATCAGGTTAAGAGCATCGACGATAAGTAAATGAACGGCCACAGATAATCTCCCTTCTATCTCATGCGTAAAGGGTAACACTGTCAGCAGCGTGAAACTATGAATGGTGGGGAAAACAGGAAGAAGCCTCGCAAAACGAGGCTTCCTGAGGGGGTTAATCGCAGGTCACGATCTTCATCGCCAGGCCGCCGCGAGAGGTTTCGCGATATTTGGCGTTCATATCTTTACCGGTTTCGTACATGGTTTCGATAACCTTATCGAGACAGACGCGCGGCTCGCTGGTGCGGCGTAGCGCCATACGTGCCGCGTTCACCGCCTTCACGGAGGCAATCGCGTTACGTTCGATGCACGGTACCTGTACCTGTCCGGCAACCGGGTCACAGGTCAGTCCCAGGTTATGTTCCATGCCGATTTCCGCAGCAATGCACACCTGTGTCGGGCTTGCACCCAGCAGTTCGGCCAGACCCGCCGCCGCCATGGAGCACGCCACGCCGACTTCACCCTGACAGCCCACTTCCGCACCGGAAATAGACGCGTTCATCTTATACAGCGAACCAATCGCACTGGCGACCAGCAGGTAGCGCGCCAGCGAGTTCGCGTTCACTTCACGGATAAACTTGTCGTAGTACGCCAGCACCGCCGGAACGATACCGCAGGCGCCGTTAGTCGGCGCGGTGACCACGCGGCCCCCTGCGGCGTTCTCTTCGTTTACCGCCAGGGCGAACATGTTGATCCAGTCTACAACGGCCATCGGGTCCGTCGTCGTTTTGTCGGTGCTCACCAGCATACGGCGCAGCGCAGCAGCGCGACGCGGCACGCGAAGCTTGCCCGGCAGAACGCCTTCGGTGGTGATCCCGCGCTCAATACCGCCGCGCATCACTTCCCAGACGTTAGCGAAGTGCTGTTCGAGCTCTTCTTTACTGTGAAGTGCCAGCTCGTTTTTCATCATCAGGCCGGAGAGAGAAAGGCCCGTCTCCTGACAGTGACGCTGAAGATCCGCCGCCGTTTTGTACGGATACGGCACTTCGACAGAAGAGGTATTGGTTTGACCAAAGTGGTCTTCGTCGACGATAAAGCCGCCGCCGATAGAGTAATACGTCTGGCTGTATACCGCTTTGTCGCCAGCCAGCGCGGTAATGCGCATGCCGTTTTCGTGCAGCGACAGGTTGTCCGCATGGAAATTCATGCAGTGGTCAACCGGGAATTCAACCTCATGCTCACCGTTCGCCAGCAGCAGGCGACCGTGGGTGTTCACATCCTGGATGAAGCCAGGGATCGCATCAATATCAACGGTATCCGGCAGGTTTCCCGCCAGGCCCATGATAATGGCGATATCGGTATGGTGGCCTTTCCCGGTCAGGGAAAGCGAGCCGTATACATCGACAACCACGCGGGTAACGTCATGCAAGATGCCGCGTGCAATCAAGTCATCCGTGAACTGCTTACCGGCTTTCATTGGTCCGACGGTGTGAGAGCTGGAAGGACCAATACCGATTTTGAAGATATCGAATACGCTAATCATGATGCGTCCATTGCTTTCAGTCAGAGAGGGAGGAGTGCGCCGTCCTAAGACGGCGCGGGTGATAATCAGAACATGGTGTACAGGGAGTAGAAGATCGCAGAGATTGCGATAAGACCCATGATAACCACAAAGACGTTGCTCACATGACCGCTGTACTTGCGCATAGCAGGGACTTTCTGAATCGCGTACATCGGCATCAGGAACAGAATCATCGCGATGACCGGGCCGCCCAGGGTTTCAATCATGCCCAGGATGCTTGGGTTCAGCGTTGCTACCGCCCAGGTGGTGAGCAGCATGAACAGTGCAGTGATTTTGTTCAGCTTGTTGATTTCAATGCTCTTGCCTTTACCGCGCAGAGATTTAATCACCATACCGTTGAAGCCTTCACGCGCGCCGAGGTAGTGGCCCAGGAAGGATTTTGTGATGGCGATAATCGCGATGATAGGTGCCATCCACGCAATGACCGGTGCGTTAAAGTGGTTCGCCAGGTAAGACAGAATAGAGATGTTCTGCTCTTTCGCTGCCGCCAGATCCGCCGGGGAGAGGCTCAGTACGCAGCTGAAGACGAAGAACATAACGGTCAGTACCATCATGATGTGAGCGCGCGCCAGGATGCTTGAGCACTTCTTCTCTGCGCCATTACCGTACTCTTCACGTTTCGCCACGGCGAAAGAGGAGATGATTGGGGAGTGGTTGAAGGAGAACACCATCACCGGAATTGCCAGCCAGAGGGTCATCAGCAGGCCGTTACCGGTTGCCGATGCGCTGCTCAGGGACAGGGTTTCCAGCGCTGCGCCGTTCCACTGTGGGATCAGGTAGAAAGCCAGTACCATCAGAGCAATAACGAACGGGAAGACCAGTACGCTCATTGCTTTCACAATCATCTGCTCACCGAAGCGAACGATGGTCATCATGCCCACGATCAGGATCAGAGACAGAATCGCACGCGGCGGCGGCGTCATGTGCAGCTGGTGCATCATGAAGCTTTCAACGGTGTTGGTGATCGCCACGCTGTAGACCAGCAGAATAGGGTAAATCGCGAAGAAGTAGAGCAGGGTAATCAGTTTACCTGCGCCAACGCCGAAATGTTCTTCAACAACTTCAGTGATGTCTTCGCCCGGGTTTTTACCGGACAGCACGAAGCGGGTCAGACCGCGGTGTGCGAAGAAGGTCATCGGGAAAGCAATGATAGCCATGATGATCAGCGGAATCAGACCGCCGACGCCTGCGTTGATAGGAAGGAACAGTACACCAGCGCCGATTGCTGTGCCGTAAAGGCCAAGCATCCACATGGTATCCGTTTTGCGCCAACCACTTCGGGATTCAATCGAAGCAACGGTGCTGGTTTGAGTGGTTTCCATCTGTATCTCCTGGAGGAAGCGAATTGTCAGGTTTTTAGTCAAATCCGATGAAAAAGTGCCTGACGGTAATATGAAATTCGTTCAGTGACGGTTTTTTAATAATTTTCGCCCGTAACTATTGGCGGGCGGAAAGATACATTCTAGTTATGAATCTATCAGTGATCCTGATCCCAAATGCAATAATCCACTTATGATGTGGGCATCTTTAGACCATTTATCTGTTAAAAAAACGTCAAAGAGAATTTACGGGCGCGAAGGCTACCACCAACGACATGTGAGCTGAAAGACTGGCCCGTGATATAGGTGTCTTTAGCTGTAAAGAAATGGGTTTTTAGTATTTTCTTGCAGGTAATTTGGATTAAGGCTGATAATTTACGGTTGAGAAAACCAGGTAATCGTTTGCGTTCGCGCTTAGTTTGTAAAAGACATAAGTGATGCGCATGAATTACCTCGGTAATAAAAAAGCCGGGACGCGCAACAGGGCGACCCGGCTTTGAACAGATGCTGCTGAGCGCTATGTGCAGATTTCGTAGCAAGGAATATAGGCTGAGCCCGGCAGCTTCATGCGGTGCTGAGCGACAAAGCCCTGCAGCATGTCGTCCATGCGGCGCATCATCTCCGGATCGCCGTGGATCTTGTACGGACCGTACTGTTCAATGGCGCGGATGCCCATCTCTTTGACGTTGCCCGCCACAATCCCGGAGAAAGCACGACGCAGATCGGCCGCCAGAACTTCCACCGGCTGGTCCGGGTAGAGTTTCAGGTTCGCCATATTTTCATGCGTTGGCTCGAACGGGATCTGCAGGTCCGGCGCGATACGGATTGACCAGTTAAAGCTGTACGCATCGCCGGTATCGCGACGGTTTTCTTTTACCAGCGGCATCGCTTTTTTCATCTGGCGAGCCACTTCCGCGGCATCGTCAATGATAATGCGATAGTGACGACGCGCGGCTTCGCCCAGCGTGTGCACGATAAACTCGTCCAGCACGCGGAAGTAGTCGGCGCTCTCTTTTGGCCCGGTCAGGATCAGCGGCAGAACCTGATCTTTGTTGGCCGGGTTCATCAGAATACCCAGCAGGTAGAGCAGCTCTTCCGCTGTCCCCACGCCGCCCGGGAAGATGATAATGCCGTGGGCGATACGGACAAACGCTTCAAGACGTTTCTCGATATCCGGCATGATAATCAGCTCGTTAACCAGCGGGTTAGGCGGCTCAGCGGCGATGATTGACGGCTCGGTCATGCCGATAAACCGTCCCTCTTTGTAACGCTGCTGCGCGTGTCCCACTGCGGCACCTTTCATTGGCGCTTCCATCGCACCCGGACCGCAGCCGGTACAGATATTCAGCTCGCGCAGGCCGAGCTGGGTTCCCACCCGACGCGCATAAAGGTATTCGGTTTCGTTAATAGAGTGGCCGCCCCAGCAGACGACCATGTTCGGCGCTTCGCCAACGTGCAGGGCACGGGCGTTACGCAAAATGGAGAACACCAGGTTGGTGATATGGACCGAGCTTTCCAGGTCGAGATGCTGGAAACGGCCTGCGTTGTGGATCTGCCCGTTAACAAACAGGATGTCACGCAGCACGGCAAACAGGTTAGCCTGAAGTGAACGAATGATGCGCCCGTCGACAAAGGCCTCTTCCGGCGGGTTAATGACTTCAAGCTTCACGCCACGCTCGCGGCGCAGCACGTTGATATCAAAGCTTTCGAAGCGGGACAGCAGTTCTTTACTGTTATCTGTCAGGCTTCCGGAGTTCAGTACGGCAAGTGAACAGTTACGAAACAGTTGATAAAGATCGCTGCTGGCCGTGCGCTTAAGCATGTCCACTTCCAGCTGCGACAACATATCCATTGAGCCAAGCGGGCTAATATGTGTAATCAAGTGAGCTCCTTACGGGACGATTATCGTCTTTCCCTGTTGATTACAATAGCCCTGGCGCGTGACGTTTCACAACCTAAAGCGCGGAAGATACCGCGCATATTGTGAAAATATTTATATTATTGACGCACCAGCCGTCCCGTTGTCGGCACAAAATCGGTGTTGGTGCGCCATGGGTTGATGTCCAGACCGCCGCGGCGGGTGTAGCGCGCGTAAACGCTCAGTTTTTCTGGCTGGCAGAAACGCTGAATATCGCTAAAGATACGCTCCACGCACTGCTCGTGGAATTCGTTGTGATGGCGGAACGACACCAGGTAACGCAGCAATTTTTCCCGGTCGATTTTCGGGCCGCGGTACTGGATCTGCACCGAGCCCCAGTCCGGCTGGTGGGTGATCAGGCAGTTGGATTTCAGCAGGTGGCTGACCAGCGTCTCTTCGACCACTTTGCCGCTCGCCGCGTTTTCGAGGTAGTCCGCGCTGAATTCGTAATTCTCCACCTCGATATCCTGATCGTCGATGCAGCTGCCGGTGAAGTGGGCGACCGGCTGGCCTTCCAGCTCGTGCAGGCGATACAGTGAGACGCTCACCTTTCCCTGCGCGCAGGCGCTTAAATCACGTTCCAGGGTATGCTGAACGTCGTCCCAGCTGTTGAATTTTGTCTGGTTAAAACTGTTGAGATAAAGCTTAAAGCTTTTGGACTCGACGAGATTTACGCTGGCATAGTCCAGCTCCACGTGGCCCACCGCCACCTGCGGCAGGCCGCGCGCGTTGAGCCACGAGAGCTCGTACAGCGTCCAGATGTCACCGCCGACAAACGGCAAGGCATCTGCATGCAGGCCCAGAGGATCGCGATTCAGGCTGCGCGGCACGCCCTGCAGCAGGCTTGCATCGTAGGTATCGCGGTAATCGGTCGATTTACCCAGCGTTAAGCCGGTTAACGCCTGATGATTTTCGTAAGACATGTTTCATAGCCACTTTACAGGTACACTTATGGCCTGAGTTTATCCTGTCTGACAAGAAGAGAGAAATCGGTGGACATCGAAACTGCAAATGCCCTCACTACCTTCACGACCCGCTATTGCAACGCATGGCATGAAAAGCACCAGACATGGCCGCAAAGTGCTGATTTGTTTGGCGTACCCTCGCCGTGCATTATCTCTTCAGTCGACGATCATGTTATCTGGCAGCCAAAACCTTTCGACGGCGAGCAAAATGTAAATGCGGTTGAACGGGCAATGGACATTGTGGTACAACCAGCGGTTCATGCGTTGTATACCACGCAGTTCGCAGGGGATATGCCCGCGCGCTTTGCTGATATCACGCTGACGCTGTTGCAGACCTGGAGCGAAGACGATCTGCAGCGTGTTCAGGAAAACCTGATTGGTCATCTGGTTACGCAAAAACGCCTTAAGCTTTCTCCGACGCTTTTTATTGCCACGCTGGACAGCGAACTGGATGTGTTATCCGTCTGTAACCTGTCAGGTGAAGTGGTTAAAGAGACTATCGGCACCCGCAATCGCGAGACTCTCGCCCCCTCTCTTGCGGATTTCCTCACCCGACTTGAGCCCCTTCTGTAATCCATGCTGCTACAGCGCGTGTGAGAGATCTCTTACAAGGTTTGTGAGAGATCGCTGGAACATTCAGTATTACCTCATTAAATTCAGATTAATATCACTCTATTTTTCAACAGATTAGTTGTTCATCCTATTATTTTTAGGGAGCCTGTGCGTCTTACAACTCCGGCTGAGTGGGTTGTAAGACGAAGCGGAATAGCGGATTCTATCTCCGTCGACAGGACGCCGACACGAGAAACGAACATCAGGATGATGGCGTTTCTCACACAGGACTCGTCAGGATGGCGCTGCAGGAAGGCTTCAGGATGAAGCGAAGTGGATAACGCAGGATGCGTAAGGGACACCTCCAGGAAGGAGAACGAGAGCCGGTCAGGATGGTCGGTGGGTCAGGAAGGCCAGGACGTTTCGGGATGAAACAAACGCGTCAGGAAGATGTGTGCAGGATGCATTGGCTTACGGATGACCAGGCCTTCGGGCTTCAGGAAAAGTTGTCACGGATGAGCAGGGAGCACGAATTGTAGCTGGAATGCTGCGAAACGAACCGGGAGCACTGTTTTTACAGTGCTCCCTTTTTTTATTTCTGCCTTCCGCAATGCTATGCTGCGCGCCGTTCACTTTTTCAGTTGAGGTTACTATGACGCAACACGATAGCGTTCGTGCTCAGTTGCACGCCATCGAAGCCCTTTTGCGCCAACATCAGCTGTGGCAGGAGACCGCGCCGCAGCCAGAAGCGTTCGCGAGCACTCAGCCCTTCTGCCTGGATACGCTGGCCCCGTTTGAATGGCTGCAGTGGGTGTTAATTCCGCGCATGCACGCCCTGCTTGAGGGCGGTCACCCGCTTCCGCAGGCGTTTGCTGTCTCTCCCTACTATGAAATGGCGCTCGAGACGACTCACCCTGCGCGCGACGTGATGCTGGTCGAACTGGAAAAACTGGATGCCCTGTTTGCCGGTGAAGATGCATGACGCTTGAGATCCTCTATCAGGACGAGTGGCTGGTGGCGGTAAATAAACCGTCAGGCTGGCTGGTACACCGCAGCTGGCTCGATCGCGATGAGAAAGTGGTGGTGATGCAGACCGTTCGCGATCAGATTGGTCAGCATGTTTTTACCGCCCATCGTCTCGACAGGCCGACCTCCGGCGTGCTGCTGATGGGGCTTTCCAGCGAGGCGGGGCGTCTGCTGTCACAGCAGTTTGAACAGCATCAGATGCAAAAGCGCTATCACGCGATCGTGCGCGGCTGGCTGACGGAAGCCGCCACGCTGGATTATCCGCTGGTAGAGGAGCTGGACAAAATCGCCGATAAATTTGCCCGCGATGACAAAGGTCCTCAGCCCGCGGTGACGGATTATCGCGGCATGGCGACGACCGAAATGCCGGTTGCAACCAGCAAATTTCCGACCACACGCTACAGCCTGGTTGAGCTTCTGCCTAAAACCGGGCGTAAGCACCAGCTGCGACGCCATCTTGCGCACCTGCGCCATCCGATTATTGGCGACAGCAAACACGGTGATTTGCGCCAGAACCGCAGTGCGGCCGAACACTTTGGCTGCCATCGTCTGATGCTGCACGCCAGCGAGCTGAGCCTGACGCACCCGTTTACCGGCGAGCCGCTGACTATCCGTGCGGGGCTGGACGACGTCTGGATGCAGGCGCTGTCACAGTTTGGCTGGCTGGGACAACTCCCCGAAAATGAAAGGGTTGAGTTTGTATCGGGCAACGTTCAGGATGAACGGTAAACGCATTCATTATGGGAAAATATCATGGCTGAAGTAGGCATTTTTGTCGGCACAATGTACGGCAACTCGCTGCTGGTAGCGGAAGAGGCTGAGGCAATACTCGCCAGCCAGGGCCATAAAGCCACGGTCTATGAAGACCCGGAACTGGCAGACTGGGAAAAGTATAAAGATAAATACATTCTGGTGGTGACCTCCACCACCGGGCAGGGCGATCTGCCGGACAGCATCGTGCCGCTGTTCCAGGACATTAAAGACCAGCTTGGCTATCAGCCGGACGTGCACTACGGCATCATTGCTCTGGGCGACAGTTCTTACGCCAACTTCTGCGGCGGCGGCAAGCAGTTCGATGCGCTCCTGCAGGAACAAAGCGCCCAGCGCGTCGGCGAGATGCTGCTGATTGATGCCGGGGAGCATCCGGAGCCAGAAAGCGAATCAAACCCATGGGTCGAGCACTGGGCAACTCTCCTTAAATAGTTATGTAGGCCGGGTAAGGCGTAGCCGCCACCCGGCGATACACCCCGCTCCAAACGCCAATTCCGTGAACCACCTTCCATTCCCCTGGGCTTATGCCATAAACAACCTCTCATACACCCTTTAATACTGTGTTTCTGCACGGTGAGGTGATGAGGCACTCCTTCATATACTTTTCCGGTCACTATAAAACGGCGTCAGGCCGTACCAAAACGACAAAACACCAATCTCATTCTGATTACCCTACCGGTGCTGTACAGAATGAACCAGGCGAAAGCTATGTTTCAGGAGTGCAACAATGAGTACATTAAGCCACGCAGCGAGCAGCGCTGAAAAGCGCACCAACGCCCGCTACTGGATAGTGGTGATGCTGTTTATCGTCACATCCTTTAACTATGGTGACCGCGCCACGCTGTCGATTGCCGGTTCGGAAATGGCAAAAGATATCGGCCTTGATCCGGTGGGCATGGGTTACGTTTTCTCCGCATTCTCATGGGCCTACGTCATCGGGCAAATTCCTGGCGGCTGGCTGCTGGACCGTTTTGGATCTAAACGCGTCTATTTCTGGTCCATCTTTATCTGGTCGATGTTTACCCTGTTGCAGGGTTTCGTCGATATCTTCAGCGGCTTCGGCATTATCGTGGCGCTCTTTACGCTGCGCTTCCTGGTAGGCTTAGCGGAAGCACCTTCCTTCCCGGGGAACAGCCGCATTGTCGCTGCCTGGTTCCCGGCGCAGGAGAGGGGAACGGCGGTGGCGATTTTCAACTCCGCACAGTACTTCGCAACGGTGATCTTCGCACCAATCATGGGCTGGCTGACGCATGAGGTGGGCTGGTCGCACGTCTTCTTCTTCATGGGGGGGCTTGGGATCGTCATCAGCTTCGTCTGGCTGAAAGTGATCCACGAACCCAACCAGCATCCTGGCGTGAACAAAAAAGAGCTGGAGTACATCGCGGAAGGCGGAGCGCTGATCAACATGGATCAGAAATCCGCAAAAGCAAAAGTCCCGTTCAGCCAGAAATGGGCGCAGATCAAGCAGCTCGTCGGCTCGCGCATGATGATCGGCATCTATCTGGGCCAGTACTGTATTAACGCCTTAACCTACTTCTTCATCACCTGGTTCCCGGTGTACCTGGTGCAGGCTCGCGGCATGTCGATTCTGAAAGCGGGATTTGTCGCGTCGGTTCCGGCAATCTGCGGCTTCGTCGGTGGCGTGCTCGGCGGAGTGATTTCCGACTGGCTGATGCGCCGGACCGGCTCGCTGAACATTGCGCGTAAGACCCCGATTGTGCTCGGCATGCTGCTCTCCATGACCATGGTGTTCTGTAACTACGTCAACGCCGAATGGATGATTATCGGCTTTATGGCGATGGCCTTCTTCGGCAAAGGCATTGGCGCGCTGGGCTGGGCGGTGATGGCGGATACGGCACCGAAAGAGATCAGCGGCCTGAGCGGCGGTCTGTTCAACATGTTCGGCAACATCTCCGGGATTGTTACGCCCATCGCTATCGGCTACATCGTTGGCACCACCGGCTCTTTCAACGGTGCGTTGATCTATGTTGGGGTGCATGCGCTGGTGGCGGTGCTGAGTTACCTGGTGCTGGTAGGGGATATCAAACGCGTCGAACTTAAACCTGTTGCGGAGCGTGGATGATGACAACGCAATCGAGCCCAACCGTTACGGAGATGAAGGTTATTCCGGTGGCCGGACAGGACAGCATGCTGCTCAACATTGGCGGTGCGCATAGCGCCTGGTTTACCCGTAATATCGTCGTGCTGAAAGACAGCGCAGGGAATACCGGCGTGGGCGAAGCCCCGGGCGGAGAGGTGATTTACCAGACGCTGGTCGATGCCATTCCGCAGGTGGTGGGCCAGGAGGTCGCCCGTCTGAACAAGATGGTTCAGCGGGTGCATAAGGGCAATCAGTCGGCGGACTTTGACACGTTCGGTAAAGGTGCCTGGACGTTTGAACTGCGCGTCAACGCGGTCGCCGCGCTGGAGGCCGCCCTGCTCGACTTACTGGGTAAGGCGCTCAATGTTCCGGTTTGCGAGCTGCTGGGGCCCGGCAAACAGCGCGATGCGGTTACCGTGCTGGGCTATCTGTTCTACGTGGGCGATCGCAATAAGACCGATCTCCCTTATCTGGCTCGATCCTCGGGCGATCACGACTGGTATCGCCTGCGCCACCGGGAAGCGCTCTCCAGCGACGCGGTGGTGCGGCTGGCCGAGGCGGCGCAGGATCGCTACGGCTTTAAGGATTTCAAGCTGAAGGGCGGCGTGCTGCCCGGCGAGCAGGAGATTGAAACGGCCCGGGCGCTGAAAAAACGCTTTGCGGATGCGCGGATCACCGTCGATCCCAACGGCGCATGGCTGCTGGATGAAGCCATTAGCCTGTGCAAAGGGCTGGGGGATGTCCTGACCTATGCGGAAGATCCCTGCGGCGCGGAGCAGGGCTTCTCGGGCCGTGAAGTTATGGCCGAGTTTCGTCGCGCCACCGGGCTGCCTGTCGCGACCAATATGATAGCCACCAACTGGCGTGAAATGGGTCATGCGGTGATGCTGAACGCCGTCGACATACCGCTGGCGGACCCTCACTTCTGGACGCTTTCAGGTGCAGTGCGCGTGGCGCAGCTCTGCGATGACTGGGGGCTGACCTGGGGCTGTCACTCGAACAACCACTTTGATATTTCGCTGGCGATGTTTACCCACGTTGGCGCGGCGGCGCCGGGTAACCCGACCGCCATCGACACCCACTGGATTTGGCAGGAAGGGGAAGCCCGCCTGACGAAAAATCCGCTGGAAATCATCAACGGCAAGATCGCCGTACCGGATGCGCCGGGGTTGGGCGTGGAGATTGACTGGGATCAGATCCATAAAGCCCATGAGGCGTATAAAAAGCTACCGGGCGGCGCGCGTAACGACGCGGGCCCGATGCAGTACCTTATCCCCGGCTGGACATTTGACCGTAAGCGCCCTGTTTTTGGACGTCACTGATAAAAGGATTACACGATGAGCACTTTTTCTACCCCTGTAGTCACCGCCATGCAGATCGTTCCGGTTGCGGGCCATGACAGCATGCTGATGAACCTGAGCGGCGCGCATGCGCCATTCTTCACCCGCAATATTGTCATTATCAAAGACAATTCCGGCCATACGGGCGTGGGCGAAATTCCGGGCGGGGAGAAGATCCGCCAGACGCTGGAAGATGCCATTCCGCTGGTGGTGGGCAAAACGCTGGGCGAGTACAAAAATATCCTCAACACCGTGCGCAATACCTTTGCCGATCGCGATGCCGGAGGGCGTGGCCTGCAGACCTTCGATCTGCGCACCACCATTCACGTGGTGACCGGGATTGAATCCGCGATGCTGGATCTGCTGGGTCAGCATCTGGGCGTTAACGTTGCCTCGCTGTTGGGCGAGGGGCAGCAGCGCAGCGAAGTGGAAATGCTGGGCTATCTGTTCTTTGTCGGCGACCGCAGGCTGACGCCATTGCCTTATCAGAGCCAGCCGGATGAACAATGCGACTGGTATCGACTTCGCCACGACGAGGCGATGACCCCGGATGCGGTGGTGCGCCTGGCGGAAGCCGCGTACGAAAAATATGGCTTTAATGATTTCAAACTGAAGGGCGGCGTTCTGGCCGGTGAGGAAGAGGCGGAAGCCGTCGCCGCGCTGGCAAAACGTTTCCCGCAGGCGCGCGTGACGCTGGATCCGAACGGCGCGTGGTCGCTTGATGAAGCGATCAAAATTGGTAAGCAGCTGAAAGGCGTGCTGGCGTATGCGGAAGATCCGTGTGGGGCTGAACAGGGCTTCTCTGGCCGTGAAGTCATGGCGGAATTCCGTCGCGCCACGGGGCTGCCGACCGCGACCAATATGATTGCCACCGACTGGCGTCAGATGGGGCACACCCTGTCATTGCACTCCGTCGATATTCCGCTGGCGGACCCGCACTTCTGGACGATGCAGGGGTCGGTGCGCGTGGCGCAAATGTGCCACGAGTTTGGCCTGACCTGGGGCTCGCACTCTAATAACCACTTCGACGTGTCGCTGGCGATGTTCACGCACGTTGCCGCCGCCGCGCCGGGCACGATTACCGCTATCGACACGCACTGGATCTGGCAGGAAGGTAATCAGCGTCTGACTAAGCGGCCGTTTGAGATCATAGGTGGCATGGTGCAGGTGCCTTCCACGCCGGGGCTAGGGGTTGAGCTGGATATGGACCAGGTTATGAAAGCCCATGAGCTGTATCAAAAACACGGTCTGGGCGCGCGCGACGATGCGATGGCGATGCAGTTTCTGATCCCCGACTGGACATTCGACAATAAACGCCCGTGCATGGTACGATAAACGCATTGGGACCGCTCCCACAATCGGTCTTTTACGTGGTGTATGCTTAACGTAACGACTATGCGTAAGGATGGCTTATGAAAATTGTTATCGCACCGGACTCGTATAAGGAAAGTTTGAGTGCGCTTGAGGTTGCGACAGCGATAGAACGTGGTTTTCGCGAGATCTTTCCCGAGGCGGTTTACGTCAAACTCCCGGTCGCGGACGGTGGCGAAGGGACGGTTGAGGCGATGATCGCGGCAACGCGGGGACGCATGGTACATGTTCCGGTGACCGGCCCGCTGGGTGAGCGCGTGGAAGGATTTTATGGCTTATCCGGTGACGAGCAGAGTGCTTTTATTGAAATGGCGGCGGCAAGCGGCCTGGAGCTGGTCGTCCCTTCGCAGCGTAATCCCCTGAAAACCACCTCGTGGGGCACGGGCGAACTTATTCGTCACGCGCTGGACGCAGGCGTTAAGCATATCATCATCGGCATTGGCGGCAGCGCCACCAATGACGGCGGAGCAGGGATGGTGCAGGCGCTGGGGGCAAAGCTGCTGGACGCCAACGAACAGCCCCTTGGGCAGGGCGGGGGCGAGCTGGGAAAACTCGCGCGTATCGACCTGAGCGGGCTGGACAGACGTCTGGCGGAGTGCCGGATAGAGGTCGCCTGTGATGTGACGAATCCGCTCACCGGTAAGGATGGCGCGTCAGCCGTATTTGGCCCGCAAAAGGGGGCCACTCCCGAGATGATCGTCACCCTGGACAACGCGCTGGCGCAGTATGCGAGAGTCATTGCCCGGGATCTGGATATCGATGTGCTAAACCTTGCTGGCGGCGGCGCGGCGGGTGGCATGGGGGCCGCGCTGTATGCCTTTTGCGGCGCGCAGCTGCGCCAGGGCATTGAGATCGTGACCGATGCACTACACCTGGCCGACCAGGTGGCCGATGCGGATCTGGTGATCACGGGAGAAGGCCGCATCGACAGCCAGACGATCCACGGCAAAGTCCCGGTGGGCGTGGCGAAAGTGGCGAAACGCTTTAACAAACCCGTCATCGGCATTGCAGGCAGCCTGACGGCGGACGTTGGCGTGGTACACGATCACGGCATTGATGCGGTGTTTAGCGTGATCTACACCATCTGCTCGCTGGAGGATGCGCTGGAAAATGCCAGCGAGAACGTCAGGATGGCCGCCAGGAATATCGCGGCGGTGCTGAAAGTAGGGCAGGGAATGTAGTTCTCCCTCTCCCTGTGGGAGAGGATCGGGGTGAGGGCATCAGGCCGCACCCGCAATTGCAGGCCCGGTAAGCGAAGCGCCACCGGGCTTTTATCTCAGCTTCCCAGCAACTTCGTCGCTTCGCGCGTTACGTTATCCATTTCATCCAGCAGCTCCAGGAACTCCGGTTCAAGCTCCGATTCCGGCGTGCCGGCACGCAGCTGCTGCTCCAGCAGCTGGCAAAGGTTTTTCAGCCGCGGTACGCCGCTGTACCCGCAGCTGCCGTGCAGCTTGTGGATCGCTTCCAGCAGCGCTTCCGGATTTTCACCCACCAGCTGCTCTTCCACCTTATTGCGAATTTCCGGCAGAAATGCGACCAGCATTTGCAGCATTTCGCGGGCTAAATCGGGTTTACCCGCCGCCTGGCGCAGGGCAAGCTGCCAGTCAAAGGTGGCGTTCTGGTTAACGCTGATTTCAATCGGCTCGCTGGAAACCGTGTACGTCCCGCCAATGTGACCCGGCTTATAGCGTAACAGCAGATTATGAAGTTTCTCTTCATCGATGGGCTTCGCCAGATAGTCATTCATTCCGGCGCTCAGCAGCTTCTCTTTCTGGCCGGCCATCGCGTGCGCGGTGACCGCAATGACCGGGGTTTGCTGCTGGTGCGGCAGCTGGTGGATCAGCTCGCAGGCCCGAATGCCATCCATGCCCGGCATCTGAATATCCATCAGGATTAAATCGAACTGCATCTGCTTCGCCTGTTCAACCGCCTGCGTGCCGCTGGTGCACAGCTCAACGTGCTGAACCTGGTCTTCAAGCAATGCGCCAATCAGCTTCAGGTTGGCTTGATTATCATCCACTGCCATCACGCTCATGGGCAATTTTTGCTCATCGTTAATCAGCGGGAGAGCATGCTGGCTAAGACGGCAATACTCCGTGAGCGCGGGCAGGAGGCGGGTCGCGGTGAGCGGCTTCAGCAGACACGCGGCGGCTCCGTCGTTTTTCAACTCCTCTGCATTAATCTGGGCGTGGCAGGGCAGCGCCAGCAGCAGATAGTCGGTCATTGACGCGGCTTTCGCCAGCCGCTCCTGCTGCATGGTCAGCTCGCCGGTGAAGGTAACCGGGATCCCCATCAGCAGAATATCGTAGTGCTCAACGGCAAGCGCTGAGAAGGTTGGGCTGTAGACCACCTCCAGCGGCGTGGTGCTTAAAATATCGAGCGCGCACTGCGCGGCGGCCGCGTTAGGTTCGACGTAGGCCAGACGCTTGCCTTTCAGGCAGTCCGTCACCGGGCCATCGGTCAGGACATTCGGATTGAGGTCCAGATTAATGTGGAACCAGAATGTTGAACCGCGGTTTGGCTGGCTGTGGAATGAGATATCGCCGCCCATCTCGTTCACCAGGCGCTGGGTGATCACCAGCCCCAGGCCGGTACCGCCATGACGGCGGGAGATGCTGGCGTCCGCCTGACGGAACGCCTGGAACAGACGCGACTGATCCCGCTCAGGAATACCGATGCCGGTATCGCGGATCTGGACTTCAATCTGCACCTTATTGCTGCTGATGGAGCGTTTTTCTACCAGAATGTCGATGTTACCGCTTTCGGTGAATTTAATCGCATTCCCGACAAGGTTGGTAATGACCTGCTGCAGGCGCAGCGGATCGCCAATGACGTTATCCGGCACGTCGTTTTTAATGTTGAGCGTCAGCTCAAGGCCTTTGTCGTGCGACGAGTGCGCGAGCAGCGTCACCACCTCATCGAGCGTACTGCGCAGCGGGAACGGAATACTCTCCAGGATCAGCTTGCCCGCTTCCAGCTTGGAGAAGTCGAGCACGTCGTTGATGATCGCCAGCAGGTTGTTGGCCGAACGTTCAATGGTGTGCAGGTGATCGCGCTGAGTCGGGTTGAGCTCGCTTTTCAGCGTCAGGCGGGTAAAGCCGATCACGCCATTGAGCGGCGTACGCAGCTCGTGCGACATATTGGCAAGGAATTCCGACTTAATACGTGCCGCTTCCTGGGCGCGCTTTTTCGCCAGATCCAGCTCAACGTTCTGGATCTCCATCTGCTCCAGCGTTTCGCGCAGGTCGGACGTGGCCTGGTCAACGTTGTGCTGCATCTCTTCGTGATACGCCGCCAGCGACATGGCCATCGAGTTGATGCCGTTCTTCAGCATGTCCAGCTCACCCAGCATAAACCCTTCCACCCGGCTGTCGAGCTGTCCCCGGCGGATGCGGTCAACCGTATTAACCATGTTGCGGATGGGGCCCGTCACGTCGCGCATCAGGCGCCAGCCGAAGATCAGCGCAATGCCAATGCAGAACAGCATCATCACGCCAGAGATGAAAATTTCTTTGTACTGCTGTAGCCGGACCGACTTGAGATCCAGCTCCAGCGCCACATATCCCAGCATATTGTTGCTGGATTTGGCGTCGGATTGCGCAGACTCATCGGGAGAATAGCTTTCCGACACGATCGGCGTGCGCAGGATCATGATATCGCCGCGCCGCAAGACGGTGAGGTGGCGCGGGAATGGCGTACCGTCCGGGATCTTCAGGGCCGCCGGATCGAGATGAAAATTCGAGGTGACAAACAGGCGGTTATGTTCATCGTAAACGGAAATGGCGCGTACGATGTCCGAGTGACGGCGGTGGAGCACGCTGATTAACTGGCCAATGGATTCGCGGTTTTGCAGGTTCATGCCGTACTCGCTGGAAACGGCAAGCGGTTCGATAATGCTGGCGCCTGCATCCTCCAGCTGCCGCTGCAAATCGTTATAGCGGTGCACCACAAAGAAGATACTCAGCAGCAAACCGATGAGAACGGTGGGGGCGAGGATCAAAATCATCATGCGCGCGCGCAGGCTGTAGTTGGTCATGGCGTTCCGTTATGGGACAATTAAGATAATTATGTTTATGTGAGAAAAATCTCGGCGATGGCGCAATTCTACTCTGCAAAGCGACGCGTGACGACGCGTCAAATCATTACTGTTGAAGCCACGGACCTCGATCCGTTTGGTCAGGGAGTGGCACGTCACAATGGTAAGGCTCTGTTTATAACAGGTTTACTGCCAACAGAACGAGCAGAAATTACGCTGACGGAAGATAAACGCCAGTTCGCGCGCGGACAGGTTAAGCGTCGCCTCAACGATAGCCCGGAGCGCGTGAAGCCCCGCTGCCCACATTTTGGCGTTTGCGGGGGCTGCCAGCAACAGCATGCGAGCACAGAATTACAGCAAAAAAGCAAAAGCCGCGCGCTGGCGCGTCAGCTTAAACATGACGTGAACGAAATTCTCGCCGATGTGCCCTGGGGCTATCGTCGACGCGCGCGCCTGAGCCTCAGCTATCAGCCAAAAACGGCTCGGCTGGAGATGGGGTTTCGCAAGGCCGGTTCCAGCGACATTGTCGATGTGCAGCAGTGCCCTATTTTGGTGCCCCATCTTGAGGCATTGCTTCCAGAGGTGCGCACCTGTCTTTCCGGGCTGGACGGCGTTCGCCACCTCGGGCATGTCGAACTGGTTATGGCAAACAATGGACCGCTGATGGTCCTGCGCCATACCGCGCCGTTGTCGAAAAAAGATCGCGAAAAACTGGAACGCTTTTCGCATTCCCACGACCTGGCGCTTTTCCTTGCACCACAAAGCGAGATACTTGAGCAGGTTACCGGTGAGGCGCCCTGGTATGCGTCAAACGGGCTACGCTTAACGTTCAGCCCGCGGGATTTCATTCAGGTGAATGATGGCGTTAACCAGCAGATGGTTGAGAAAGCGCTGACGTGGCTGGACGTTCAGAAAAGCGATCGGGTGCTCGACCTGTTCTGCGGAATGGGCAACTTCACGCTGCCGCTGGCGCGAGAAGCGGCCAGCGTCGTCGGCGTGGAAGGCGTTGAGGCGCTGGTGGCTAAAGGGCAGGAGAACGCGCTGCAGAACGGCTTGCAAAATGTGACATTCTTTCATCAAAATCTTGAGGAAGATGTCACCCAACAGCCGTGGGCAAAGCAGGGCTTTGATAAAATTTTGCTCGACCCGGCGCGTGCCGGTGCCCCGGGTGTGATGGCACATATTATTAAACTCGCGCCGAAGCGTGTGGTCTATGTTTCCTGTAACCCGGCAACGCTTGCCCGGGACAGTGAGGTATTAATCAGCGCGGGTTACCAGATTCAGCGTCTGGCAATGCTGGACATGTTCCCGCACACTGGACATCTGGAATCGATGGTGTTGTTCGAGCACATCTAATTTGTTTGGCTTGTCGACTTCGACAGGCCCTGGTCCCTAAAGGAGAGGACAATGGTTGCGGTAAGAAGTGCACATCTCAATAAAGCTGGGGAATTTGACCCACAAAAATGGATCGCAAGTCTGGGAATTTCCAGCCAGCAGTCGTGTGAACGCTTAACCGAAACCTGGGCCTATTGTCTGCGCACCACGCAGGGGCATCCGGATGCCGATCTTCTCCTGTGGCGCGGCGTGGAGATGGTGGAAATCTTATCCATGCTGAACATGGATATTGAAACGCTGCAGGCCGCGCTTCTCTTCCCTCTCGCGGATGCGGACGTGGTCAGCGAAGACGTACTGCGCGACAGCGTCGGGAAATCCGTCGTCGCGCTGATCCACGGCGTGCGCGATATGGCGGCTATTCGCCAGCTCAAAGCCGCGCATACCGATTCCGTCTCCTCTGAGCAGGTCGATAACGTTCGCCGGATGCTGCTGGCCATGGTGGATGATTTCCGCTGCGTAGTCATCAAGCTTGCCGAGCGTATTGCCCACCTGCGTGAGGTGAAGGATGCGCCGGAAGACGAGCGCGTGCTGGCGGCCAAAGAGTGTACAAATATCTACGCGCCGCTGGCGAACCGCTTAGGGATTGGTCAGCTGAAATGGGAGCTGGAAGATTACTGCTTCCGCTATCTGCACCCGGCGGAATATAAACGTATTGCCAAACTCCTGCACGAGCGCCGTATCGACCGAGAGCACTATATCGAGGAATTTGTCGGCGGGCTGCGCCAGGCGATGAAAGAAGAGAACGTGCGCGCCGAAGTCTACGGCCGGCCTAAGCATATCTACAGCATCTGGCGCAAAATGCAGAAGAAACACCTCGCCTTTGACGAGCTGTTTGACGTGCGCGCCGTGCGTATCGTGGCGGAGCGTCTGCAGGACTGCTACGCCGCGCTGGGGATAGTACACACTCACTTCCGTCATCTTCCCGATGAGTTCGATGACTATGTCGCCAACCCCAAACCGAACGGCTATCAGTCTATCCATACCGTTGTGCTTGGCCCTGGTGGCAAAACGGTCGAGATTCAGATTCGCACCAAACAGATGCACGAAGACGCCGAGCTGGGCGTGGCCGCGCACTGGAAATACAAAGAAGGCACCTCCGGCGGAGCGCGTTCTGGCCACGAGGACCGCATTGCCTGGCTGCGCAAGCTGATTGCGTGGCAGGAAGAGATGGCCGACTCCGGCGAGATGCTCGACGAAGTGCGTAGCCAGGTCTTTGACGATCGCGTGTACGTATTTACCCCAAAAGGGGACGTTGTCGACCTGCCGGCGGGCTCTACGCCGCTCGATTTTGCCTACCACATCCACAGCGATGTGGGGCACCGCTGCATTGGGGCGAAAATTGGCGGACGTATCGTACCGTTCACCTATCAACTGCAGATGGGTGACCAGATTGAAATCATTACCCAGAAGCAGCCCAACCCGAGCCGTGACTGGCTTAACCCGAACCTGGGCTACGTCACTACCAGCCGCGGGCGATCGAAAATTCACGCCTGGTTCCGTAAACAGGATCGTGACAAGAACATTCTTGCCGGTCGCCAGATCCTTGACGACGAGCTGGAGCATATCGGGATAAGCCTGAAAGAGGCGGAGAAATTCCTGCTGCCGCGCTACAACTTTAACGAGCTTGACGAGCTGTTAGCGGCCATTGGCGGCGGTGATATCCGTCTGAATCAGATGGTGAACTTCCTGCAGGCGCAGTTCAATAAGCCAAGCGCGGCAGAGCAGGACGCGGCGGCGCTGAAGCAGCTGCAGCAGAAAACCTACGCCCCGCAGCAGCGCAGCAAAGACAACGGCCGAGTGGTGGTTGAAGGCGTAGGTAACCTGATGCACCACATTGCCCGCTGCTGCCAGCCTATTCCGGGCGACGATATCGTCGGCTTTATCACCCAGGGACGCGGGATTTCGATTCACCGTTCCGACTGTGATCAGCTTGCCGAGCTGCAGTCGCATGCGCCGGAGCGCATCGTGGAAGCGGTTTGGGGTGAGAGCTATTCCGCTGGCTACTCGCTGGTGGTGCGCGTTACCGCCAACGACCGCAGCGGCCTGCTGCGCGACATCACGACCATTCTCGCCAACGAGAAGGTCAACGTGCTGGGCGTCGCCAGCCGCAGCGATACCCGCGAGCAGCTTGCCACCATCGATATGACCATCGAAATCTACAACCTGCAGGTGCTGGGCCGCGTGCTTGGCAAACTGAACCAGGTGCCGGATGTGATTGACGCGCGTCGTCTGCACGGCGGTTAAACACACTCTTCTGTAGGCCGGGTAAGGCTTTGCCGCCGCCCGGCTTGTTTTTTTAATGGAAAACACTATGACTCAAATCGACCGCCTGCTTGGCATCATGAAACGCCTACGCGACCCGGAAAACGGCTGCCCGTGGGATAAAGAGCAGACTTTCGCCACCATCGCCCCGTACACCCTTGAAGAGACCTATGAGGTGCTGGACGCTATTTCCCGCGAAGATTTTGACGACCTGCGCGGCGAGCTGGGCGATCTGCTGTTCCAGGTGGTGTTCTATGCGCAAATGGCGCAGGAAGAGGGGCGCTTTAACTTTGACGATATCTGCTCTGCCATCAGCGACAAGCTTGAGCGCCGTCATCCCCATATCTTCGGCGATGCCACCGCAGAGAACAGCGCTGAGGTGCTGGCCCGCTGGGAGCAGATCAAAAGCGCCGAGCGGGCGGAAAAATCCCAGCACTCGGCGCTGGATGATATCCCGCTGAGCCTGCCCGCGCTGATGCGCGCGCATAAAATCCAGAAGCGCTGCTCCGCCGTCGGTTTTGACTGGACCTCCCTCGGCCCGGTGCTGGATAAAGTGCACGAAGAGATTGACGAAGTCATGCACGAAGCGCAGCAGGCGGTGGTGGATGAAGCAAAGCTTGAGGAAGAGATGGGCGACCTGCTGTTCGCGACCGTCAACCTTTCTCGCCACCTGGGTGTAAAAGCGGAAACCGCCCTGCAAAAAGCCAACCTAAAATTCGAACGACGCTTTCGCGAAGTTGAGCGGATTGTCGCCTCGCGAGGCCTGGAAATGAGCGGAATTGACCTCGAAGCGATGGAAGAAGTCTGGCAAGAAGTAAAGCGCCAGGAATCTGATCTCTAACGAGATTTTGCGATCAAGCGCAATTTGTGTGATTTTTTAAATGACAAGCGCTTGATTTGCGTCAAAAACATTTACCCAAAAGGGGCTATTTTCTCACTCCTTATGTTTGTCATGGCCTGGAATGGAGACGGAGAATGAAAGTTTGTGGCGCTCGCCGTGTTCGGGTATACTACTTTCCCGTCCTGGTTATTCCATCGTTTCACCCTAACTTCTCAGGTTCAGCATGACAACGAACTATATTTTTGTGACCGGCGGGGTCGTATCCTCTCTGGGTAAAGGCATTGCCGCAGCCTCCCTCGCAGCCATTCTTGAAGCCCGTGGCCTCAATGTGACCATGATGAAACTGGATCCGTACATCAACGTCGATCCGGGCACCATGAGCCCAATCCAACACGGGGAAGTGTTCGTTACTGAAGACGGCGCTGAAACCGATCTGGATCTTGGCCACTACGAGCGTTTCATCCGCACCAAAATGACCCGTCGTAACAACTTCACGACTGGCCGCATCTACTCCGACGTTCTGCGTAAAGAGCGCCGTGGTGACTACCTGGGTGCAACCGTTCAGGTTATCCCGCACATCACTAACGCAATCAAAGAACGCATTGTTGCGGGTGGCGAAGGCCACGACGTGGTGCTGGTTGAAATCGGCGGTACCGTGGGTGATATCGAATCCCTGCCATTCCTGGAAGCGATTCGTCAGCTGGCGGTAGATATTGGCCGTGAGCACGCGCTGTTCATGCACCTGACTCTGGTGCCGTACATGGCCGCCGCAGGTGAAGTGAAAACCAAGCCGACTCAGCACTCTGTGAAAGAGCTGCTCTCTATTGGTATTCAGCCAGATATCCTGGTTTGCCGCTCCGATCGCGCGGTTCCGGCGAACGAACGTGCGAAAATTGCATTGTTCTGTAACGTGCCTGAAAAAGCCGTTATTTCAATGAAAGATGTCGATTCCATTTATAAAATCCCGGGCCTGTTGAAATCTCAGGGCCTGGACGATTATATTTGTAAACGATTCAGCTTGAACTGTCCGGAAGCGAACCTGTCTGAATGGGAACAGGTTATTTATGAAGAAGCCAACCCGGCAGGCGAAGTGACTATCGGTATGGTCGGCAAGTACATTGAACTGCCGGATGCCTATAAGTCAGTGATCGAAGCGCTGAAACACGGTGGTCTGAAGAACCGTGTTTCCGTGAACATCAAGCTGATTGATTCGCAGGATGTTGAAACGCGTGGCGTTGAAATCCTGAAAGATCTGGATGCTATCCTCATCCCTGGCGGCTTCGGCTACCGTGGTGTTGAAGGCAAGATCGCCACCGCGCGCTATGCGCGTGAAAACAATATTCCATACCTCGGCATCTGTCTGGGTATGCAGGTTGCGCTGATCGAATTTGCGCGCAACGTAGCGGGAATGGAAAACGCGAACTCTACGGAATTTGTGCCAGACTGTAAGTACCCTGTTGTGGCGCTTATCACTGAATGGCGTGACGAAGAAGGTAACGTCGAAGTCCGTACCGAGAAGAGCGATCTGGGTGGCACCATGCGTCTTGGCGCACAGGCCTGCCAGCTGTCTGACGATAGCGTGGTTCGCAAGCTGTACGGCGAGCCGGTCATCACCGAGCGCCATCGTCACCGCTATGAAGTCAACAACATGTTGTTGAAACCTATTGAAGCCGCGGGCCTGCGTGTTGCGGGCCGCTCCGGGGATGATCAGTTAGTCGAGATCATTGAAGT
Organism: Enterobacter sp. CGMCC 5087; assembly: GCF_003144775.1. Lineage (NCBI taxonomy): Bacteria > Pseudomonadati > Pseudomonadota > Gammaproteobacteria > Enterobacterales > Enterobacteriaceae > Enterobacter > Enterobacter sp. CGMCC 5087. The sequence goes on from NZ_QFXN01000068.1 coordinate 31,052, forward strand.
GCCAAACCATCCGTGGTTTGTCGCCTGCCAGTTCCACCCGGAATTTACTTCAACGCCACGTGACGGGCATCCGCTGTTTGCAGGCTTCGTGAAGGCCGCCAGCGACTACCAGAAGCGTCAGGCGAAGTAAAAAAAGTTAGAACGGCAACGCGTACCTTTGGTACGCGTTGTTTGTCTGGAGTTTTAGTTTAACTTGTACTGAGGAAAATCTAATGTCCAAAATCGTTAAAGTCATCGGTCGTGAAATCATCGACTCCCGTGGTAACCCGACCGTTGAAGCCGAAGTTCACCTGGAAGGTGGTTTCGTTGGTATGGCTGCTGCTCCATCAGGTGCTTCTACTGGTTCTCGCGAAGCGCTGGAACTGCGCGATGGCGACAAATCCCGCTTCCTGGGCAAAGGCGTACTGAAAGCGGTTGGCGCTGTAAACGGTCCTATTGCTCAGGCAATCCTTGGCAAAGATGCCAAAGACCAGGCTGGCATCGACAAGATCATGATCGATCTGGACGGTACTGAAAACAAATCTAACTTCGGTGCGAACGCAATCCTGGCAGTTTCTCTGGCAAACGCCAAAGCGGCTGCTGCTGCGAAAGGTATGCCACTGTTCGAGCACATCGCTGAACTGAACGGCACCCCAGGCAAATACTCCATGCCTGTACCAATGATGAACATCATCAACGGTGGTGAGCACGCAGACAACAACGTTGATATTCAGGAATTCATGATTCAGCCAGTTGGCGCGAAATCCCTGAAAGAAGCGGTACGTATGGGTTCTGAAGTGTTCCACAACCTGGCTAAAGTTCTGAAAGCTAAAGGTATGAACACTGCTGTTGGTGACGAAGGTGGCTATGCGCCAAACCTGGGTTCTAACGCAGAAGCGCTGGCTGTTATCGCAGAAGCAGTAAAAGCTGCTGGCTACGAGCTGGGCAAAGACATCACCCTGGCGATGGACTGTGCAGCATCTGAATTCTACAAAGACGGTAAATACGTTCTGGCTGGCGAAGGCAACAAAGCGTTCACCTCCGAAGAGTTCACTCACTTCCTGGAAGACCTGACCAAACAGTACCCAATCGTGTCTATCGAAGACGGTCTGGACGAGTCTGACTGGGCTGGCTTCGCATACCAGACTAAAGTACTGGGCGACAAAATCCAGCTGGTTGGTGACGACCTGTTCGTAACCAACACCAAGATCCTGAAAGAAGGCATCGAGAAAGGCATCGTTAACTCCATCCTGATCAAATTCAACCAGATCGGTTCTCTGACCGAAACTCTGGCTGCGATCAAAATGGCGAAAGACGCTGGCTACACCGCTGTTATCTCTCACCGTTCTGGCGAAACTGAAGACGCTACCATTGCCGACCTGGCTGTGGGTACCGCTGCAGGCCAGATCAAAACCGGTTCTATGAGCCGTTCTGACCGTGTTGCTAAATACAACCAGCTGATTCGTATCGAAGAAGCGCTGGGCGAAAAAGCACCATACAACGGTCGTAAAGAGATCAAAGGCCAGGCATAATTGCTTAAGCCTTAAAATGAAAATGCCAGTCGAATGACTGGCATTTTTTTGGCTATTTAAAATCGACCGCCATTTGCTCCGGAATGGTCAGCCCCTGAGTGGTTTGCACGCAGCGGGCGATGTAATCCGTAAACCGGGGTGGCTTCGGCATCCCCATGCTCAGCAGCTTATCGTTGCTGAAGCGCACGTTAAGCGTGGCAAACGCACCGTATAAACGCATGGCTTTCAGCATCAGACGTTCGTTGCACGGCCCAAAAATATGTTTCAGCTCGCGGCGCATTCTGACCAGCGTTTCGTAGCTGACCTGCGCATATTTATCCCCGACGGGGGCTTTCTCCAGCGCCTGCGCCATTGCCTGATCGATATCCGCAAAGCGAACGCTGTTCTCTTCTCCCGCAGAAATGTGTACCACTTCTCCCGGACGAGCGTTGCTGTTGAGCAGCATTAACATCGCGTCGGCGCAATAATCCACCGGAACAACGTCGATCCTGTCTTCCATTGAGCACATAAACTTCTGCAGCATCAGGCCCATGCTAAAGACCCAGAAAATGCTGCTCGACGGCGTGCAGCCGTGACGGGTATGGCCGACGACGATGGACGGACGGGCTATGAGCAGCGGCAGGTTCGGACACTCCTGGCGCATCAGCTGTTCGATAGTTGACTTCGAAAACGTGTATTCCACCAGGTGTTCAGCATTCTCTCTGAATTCAGCACTTTCGGCGACCAGTGAATCCTGCTCCGGCGTGCATGACATTGCTGTGCCGACGTGGAGGAAACGCTGCAGTCCTGTAACCTGCTCCATACGGCGCGCCAGCGCGAGCGTACCTTCTACGTTTACCTTCCAGATCAGCGGGTTATTACCAAATGAGGCCACGGCCGCACAGTTAACCACGTGCGTGACCCGATCCAGACGGGGATCGTTGAGAAAGGCTTCAGGCTGGCTGAGGTCGCCAATCAGGATATTATCCACCTTCAGGGAGGCCAGTTTGTCCTCGGGAACGTTGAACTTGCGCATGTTCTCCAGTACGCGCTCCAGCCCGCTCTGCGGATCGCTGGCGCGCGCAAGCAAAAGGATTTTTGCAGGTTGATCGCTGGTCAGGATTTTTTCAAGAACTGCACCGCCCAGAAATCCGGTCACGCCTGTAATCAATAACATCTTCATTAATACCGTCTCATTATGATTGATGAGGCGGATTGTAGGCGTGCAAAAGTAAACGGCATTTAAATAATAAAACGCCGAAATCAATGGCGTCTTAAGCTTATTTTAAGGAAAGGGAATCAGGTGGAGATATTGGACACTATCGCAAGGTTAAAAATTCACTCTATTAAAATTTAAATTTTAACTTATTGAATTTAAATGTTTTTATGAGGTCTGTGTCGTATGGCTAACGTAATTCAAAATGTAATAAATATAATAATTTGTTACACCAAACATTTATCGAATAAATGTTTTAAATACCACTTAACTCAAATCAGACAACATAAGTCGCAGGCCGATTTATTTAGCCTGCGAATTATTTTCAGAGCAAAAGGGGAAGCGTGGCGCTGGCTGTTTGCTGGCTAACGTCGCCGTAATGACTATCCAGCGCAATCATGGACGTGGTCAGCAGCTCGACCAGCAGCATGACCCCAACCTTAGCATTGAGCGCGCCTGCACTTAGAGGGCCTTCTGGTTTGGCGGCAACCAGCTGCATGTCGCTCAGAGACGCCAGCGGGCTGCGGGGCGTATTGCTGAGCGCCAGAACCTTAACGCCGCGCTTGCGGGCAAGCTTCACCACGTGGAGTAAATCCCGCGTTGAACCCGAACTAGAGATGGCCACAACCAGCGTATCTTTCGAAAGCGTTGTCGCATTCATGGCTGCGCGGTGCATATCGCTAAACAGCTGTGCGGGCTTGCCCAGCCGCAACAGCTTGTAATGCAGATACTCTCCGAGGATCGCGCTGGCCGCGACGCCATAAATCTGCACGGATTGCGCCTGGTGCAGCGCCAGCGCCGCCTTTTCAAGCAGGGTGCGGTCGAGGAGTCTGGCGGTATCCTGCAAAGCCTGCACCGACTCATCCACCACGTTATCAATCTCATCCCCCGCCTGACGCGCGGGCTGGCCCTGCTGAATATCCAGCGCAAGCGCCATTTTAAATTCGTTATAGCCCTTGCAGCCCAGCGTCCGGCAAAGGCGCGTGACGCTGGCCTCGCTGGTGTGGCTCTCGCGCGCCAGCTCGGTGATAGTCAGGTAGAGCACCCGGGCTGGATCGCTGAGGACAAACTCACCGAGTTTTTGTTGCGTTGGGCTGTACCCGGAAGCCTCCTGGCGTAGCTTCAGCAGCAGGTTTTCATGGTCTGACATGCTCGATCCTTAATGCGTTTCTCTGCGACTAGTGTGGCGGAAAGCGGGGGAAAGATGCCAGTCATTTTGAAAAAGTATGATCGTCGCCCTGGTTTTTGATGATAATTTTCACTATTAGATTTTTATATGGTAAAAATTTTCATCGTTTAATGAGGGGATGAAAAAATGATGCAAATATTCAGTGGGGCTTCTTCAGGAGGATGGTTTGAAAAAGCGCAGCGCTTTGGCAAATCCTTTATGCTGCCGATTGCCGTGTTGCCCGCGGCGGGTCTGCTGCTGGGGATAGGCGGCGCGTTATCG
>NZ_QFXN01000069.1:0-49105 GCF_003144775.1 Enterobacter sp. CGMCC 5087
CAGCCTATCCGTTTTTAGACGTGAGCTGGCTTCAGGCCATTTTCACCATCATGAGCAGCGCAGGATCCATCGTGTTTGCGAACCTCTCGGTGTTGTTTGCCGTTGGGGTGGCCGTCGGGCTGGCAAAAAGCGATAAGGGCACGGCGGGTCTGGCGGCGCTACTTGCGTTTCTGGTGATGAATGCCACCATCAACGCGCTGCTGATCCTCACCGGCAAACTGGCGCATGAGAACCCGGGCGCCGTGGGGCAGGGTATGACGCTGGGTATTCAGACGCTGGAAACCGGCGTCTTTGGCGGCGTGGTGATTGGGCTGGTGACCTGCACGCTCCATCACCGGTTTAATAAAATTGCGCTTCCGCAGTTCCTCGGGTTCTTTGGCGGCTCGCGCTTTGTTCCCATCGTCAGCTCGCTGGCGGCGATACTCGTCGGCGCACTCATGACCGTGGTCTGGCCGCATTTCCAGAAACTGATTTTTGGTCTCGGTGGGCTGGTGGATGCCACCGGCTATCTGGGCACGCTGCTGTACGGCTTTATCTTACGCATGCTGGGCCCGTTTGGTTTGCACCACATCTTCTATCTGCCGTTCTGGACCACCGCGCTCGGCGGCAGTGAGATTGTTAACGGTCACCTCGTTGAGGGAACACAGCGGATTTTCTTCGCCCAGCTGGCCGACCCGAACACGCAGCATTTCTATGAGGGCACGTCGCGCTTCATGTCCGGGCGCTTTATTACGATGATGTTTGGCCTGCTCGGCGCGTGTCTGGCGATGTACCACACGGCAAAACCGGAGAACAAAAAGCGCGTTGCCGGGCTGCTGCTCTCTGCGGCGCTAACCTCGTTCCTGACCGGGATTACCGAGCCTATCGAGTTTTCCTTCCTGTTTATTGCGCCGGTGCTTTACGTCATTCATGCGCTGTTTGACGGCCTGGCGTTCATGCTCGCACACATGCTGCATATCACCATCGGGCAAACCTTCTCCGGCGGTTTTATCGACTTCGTGCTGTTCGGCATTTTGCAGGGGGAGGCCAAAACCAACTGGATGTTCGTTCCGCTGGTGGGCGTGCCGTGGTTCTTCCTTTACTACTTCACCTTCCGCTATCTGATTAACCGTTTCGATTTTGCCACGCCGGGTCGGGAAAAGGAGGCGATGGTCAGTGAAGCGACCTTCTCGCAGAGCGAGCGCGCCGTTGCGGTGATCGCGGGATTAGGCGGAAAAGAGAATCTGGAAGAGGTGGACTGCTGCGCCACGCGTCTTCGCGTTACGGTGAAGGACGGCAGCAAAGTGAATGACGCGGCGCTGAAAGCCACCGGCGCGCGCGGCGTTATCGTGCGCGGTAACGGTGTTCAGGTCATTTATGGACCGCACGTCACGATTATCAAAAACGAAGTGGAAGAGATCTTATCGTAATGAAAACTGTACTGGATAACCTGAAGGGAAAACTGGTCGTCTCCTGTCAGGCGCTGGAAAATGAACCGCTGCATAGCCCGTTTATTATGTCGCGGATGGCGCTGGCGGCGGCGCAGGGCGGGGCCGCCGCCATTCGTGCCAACAGCGTGGTGGATATCGAGGCCATTAAGCAGCAGGTCTCTTTGCCTGTTATCGGCATCATCAAACGGGATTACCCGGAAAGCGAGGTGTTTATCACCGCCACGATGAAAGAGGTGGATGAGCTCATGGCCGCCTTTCCGGAAATCATTGCGCTTGATGCGACGGCGCGTGAGCGTCCCGGTGGAGAATCCCTGGAAACGCTGGTCACGCGCATTCGCTCGCGCTACCCCTCGGTACTGCTGATGGCGGATATTTCCACCGTGGGCGAAGCCGTGACGGCGCAGGCGCTTGGCTTTGACTGCGTCGGCAGCACGCTTTACGGCTATACGGCGGAAACGGCGGGCCATTCGCTTCCGGAAAATGACTGCGCGTTCCTGAAGGCCGTGCTGGCCGCCGTGACGGTTCCCGTGATTGCCGAAGGCAACGTGGATACGCCTGAACGCGCGGCCAGATGCCTGGCGCTGGGCGCGCATACGGTCGTCGTCGGCGGCGCGATCACCCGTCCACAGCAAATTACCGAGCGTTTTATGGCGGCGATTGGCGCGCAAAGCACCGATGGAGCATGACCATCCGGCGGGGATCTGCGATACTTATCGTTTATCCCCTTTACTGAGATGACTATGCAGTACCCGATTAACGAGATGTTCCAGACCCTGCAAGGCGAGGGTTACTTTACCGGCGTTCCCGCTATTTTCATTCGTTTACAGGGATGCCCGGTTGGCTGTGCCTGGTGTGATACCAAACATACGTGGGATAAGCTCGCAGATCGGGAAGTGTCGCTGTTTAGCATTCTGGCGAAAACCAAAGAGAGCGATAAGTGGGGCGCGGGCAGTTCTGAAGATCTGCTGGCCATTATTGGTCGTCAGGGCTGGACGGCGCGCCACGTCGTGATCACCGGCGGTGAACCCTGCATCCACGATCTGACGCCGCTGACCGAGCTGCTCGAAAAGAACGGCTACAGCTGCCAGATTGAAACCAGCGGCACCCATGAAGTGCGCTGTTCACACACGACCTGGGTGACGGTATCGCCAAAAGTGAATATGCGCGGCGGGTATGACGTGCTGTCTCAGGCGCTGGAACGCGCGGATGAGATTAAGCACCCGGTAGGGCGCGTGCGTGATATTGAAGCGCTGGATGAACTGCTGGCCACGCTGACGGATGAAAAGCAGCGCGTCATTGCGCTACAGCCGATCAGCCAGAAAGACGACGCGACGCGTCTGTGCATTGAAACCTGTATTGCGCGTAACTGGCGCCTGTCGATGCAGACGCACAAGTACCTGAATATTGCATAAAAAAGCCCGGTGGCGCTAGCGCTTACCGGGCCTACGGTTCGAGGCTCTTGTAGGCCGGGTAAGCGTCAGCGCCACCCGGCAAGCATCACTCCCCGCGATAGATACAGCCAGCGGTGCAGGTCTCTTTGATCATCACCGCGCTCAGCAGCGGCACCAGCGGCTTCATCTGATCCCAAATCCACTTCGCCAGCACTTCGCTGGTCGGGTTTTCAAGGCCCGGAATATCATTCAGGTAGTAATGATCCAGACGATCGTAGGTCGGCTTAAACGCCGCCTTCAGCTCGGCAAAATCCATGATCCAACCGGTATGCGGATCAACTTCACCGGTGATCTCAAGACGCACCATGAACGAATGCCCGTGCAGACGGCCGCATTTATGCCCTTCAGGGACATGCGGAAGGTGGTGGGCGGCTTCGAAGGTGAAATCTTTAAACAGTGTGGTGGACATGATCGCTCTCAGTAATGCGGAAAAAACCGCCGCATAGTACCGGAAAGCACAATTTTTAGCATTAACTAAAACGGCTCTGAAGCCAGGTGTCTCGTTAACAGGCGTTTTTTGTGGTTTTTATCGATAATTTTCAGTGGGTTAATTAATCGTTTTTATCGCTAAGTATGACAACTAAAACAGGTTAGTCCATTTGGTTATTTATTATTTCCATCCCTTCTTTAATTGTTATTATCCTCGCCGTTAACCTTATCTTCAGTTTGGATTTATTCGCTTAAAGTCCGCTTGGCTACTGGAACATAACGACGCATGACAACACAGGCCCCACCTTCAAATTTGCTTCCCCTGAACCCGGAGCAACTGGCGCGCCTTCAGGCTGCCACCTCTGATTTTTCTCCCACTCAGCTTGCCTGGGTCTCCGGTTATTTCTGGGGAATGCTCAATCAGCAGCCTGGCGCTGTGGCGGGTGCACCGGCAACGGCCGTTGAAATTCCGGCCATTACCCTGATTTCCGCCTCGCAGACGGGCAATGCGCGTCGCGTGGCCGAAGCGCTGCGTGACGACCTGCTGGCCGCCAAACTGAACGTGAACCTGGTCAACGCCGGGGATTATAAATTTAAGCAAATCGCGTCAGAAAAACTGCTGGTGATGGTCGCCTCTACCCAGGGCGAAGGTGAACCCGCTGAAGAAGCGGTGGCGCTGCACAAGTTCCTGTTCTCGAAAAAAGCACCGAAGCTGGATGGCACGGCGTTTGCCGTATTTGGCCTTGGCGATACCTCGTATGAATTCTTCTGCCAGTCCGGTAAAGACTTCGACAGCAGGCTGGCGGAGCTGGGCGCGGAGCGCCTGCTGGACCGCGTTGACGCGGATGTCGAATACCAGACCGCCGCCGCCGAATGGCGTGCCCGCATCGTTGAAGTGTTGATAGCGCGCGTGCCGAAAGAGACGTCGGCGCAGGCCGCGTTCACCGCGACGGGGGTCGTCAACGACATTCACACCAGCCCGTACACCAAAGAGGCGCCGCTGACGGGGAGCCTGTCGGTGAACCAGAAAATTACTGGCCGCGATTCGGAAAAAGACGTGCGCCATATCGAAATCGATCTCGGCGACTCTGGCCTGCGCTATCAGCCGGGCGACGCGCTGGGTATCTGGTACCAGAACGATCCGGCTCTGGTGAAAGAGCTGGTTGAGCTGCTGTGGCTGAAGGGTGATGAGCCCGTCACCGTTGATGGCAAAACCCAGCCGATTTCAGAGGCGCTGCAGTGGCATTTCGAACTGACGGTGAACACCCCGAATATCGTCGAAAATTATGCCACCTTAACGCGCAGCGAATCCCTGCTGCCGCTGGTGGGCGACAAGGCGAAGCTGCAGCATTACGCCGCGACGACGCCAATTGTCGATATGGTGCGTTTCTCTCCGGCTCAGCTGGATGCCGATGCGCTAATCGGCCTGCTGCGACCGCTGACGCCGCGCCTGTACTCCATCGCCTCTTCGCAGGCCGAAGTGGAGAGTGAAGTGCATATTACCGTCGGCGTGGTGCGCTACGACATCGAAGGCCGCGCCCGCGCGGGTGGGGCTTCTAGCTTCCTGGCGGATCGCGTGGAAGAAGAGGGTGAAGTGCGCGTCTTCATTGAGCACAACGACAACTTCCGCCTTCCGGCGAACCCGGAAACACCGGTCATCATGATTGGCCCGGGCACCGGCATTGCGCCGTTCCGCGCCTTTATGCAGCAGCGCGCGGCAGATGAAGCGCCGGGTAAAAACTGGCTGTTCTTCGGCAACCCGCACTTTACCGAAGATTTCCTCTACCAGGTTGAGTGGCAGCGCTACGTGAAAGAAGGCGTACTGACCCGCATCGATCTGGCCTGGTCCCGCGACCAGAAAGAAAAAGTATACGTACAAGACAAACTGCGCGAACAGGGCGCAGAGCTTTGGCGCTGGATCAATGACGGTGCCCACATTTATGTCTGCGGCGACGCCAATCGCATGGCGAAAGACGTTGAGCAGGCACTGCTGGAAGTGATTGCCGAATTCGGCGGTATGGATGCCGAAACGGCGGATGAATTTTTAAGTGAGCTGCGCGTTGAGCGCCGTTATCAGCGAGATGTCTACTAATGAGCGAAAAACATCCAGGGCCACTGGTGGTCGAAGGTAAACTGACAGACGCCGAGCGCATGAAGCTGGAAAGCAACTATCTGCGCGGCACCATTGCTGAAGATCTGAATGACGGTCTCACCGGCGGCTTCAAAGGCGACAACTTCCTGCTGATCCGCTTCCACGGTATGTACCAGCAGGACGATCGCGACATCCGCGCCGAGCGTGCCGAACAGAAGCTGGAGCCGCGTCATGCGATGCTGCTGCGCTGCCGTCTGCCGGGCGGGGTGATCACCACCAGGCAGTGGCAGGCCATCGACAAGTTTGCCGGTGAAAACACGATTTATGGCAGCATCCGCCTGACCAACCGTCAGACCTTCCAGTTCCACGGCATTCTGAAGAAGAACGTGAAGCCGGTGCATCAGATGCTGCACTCGGTTGGGCTGGACGCCCTGGCGACCGCCAACGACATGAACCGTAACGTGCTTTGCACCTCGAACCCGTATGAGTCCGAGCTGCACGCCGAAGCCTATGAGTGGGCGAAGAAGATCTCTGAGCATCTGCTGCCGCGCACCCGCGCCTATGCGGAGATTTGGCTCGATCAGGAAAAAGTCGCGACCACGGACGAAGAACCGATCCTTGGCCAGACCTATCTGCCGCGTAAGTTTAAAACCACGGTGGTGATCCCGCCGCAGAACGATATCGATCTGCACGCCAACGACATGAACTTCGTGGCGATTGCCGAAAACGGCAAGCTGATTGGCTTTAACCTGCTGGTGGGCGGCGGCCTGTCCATTGAACACGGTAATAAGAAAACCTACGCCCGCACCGCGAGCGAGTTCGGCTTCCTGCCGCTGGAGCACACGCTGGCCGTGGCGGAAGCGGTAGTGACCACCCAGCGCGACTGGGGCAACCGTACCGACCGTAAAAACGCGAAAACCAAATACACCCTGGAGCGCGTGGGCGTGGAGACGTTCAAAGAGGAAGTGGAACGTCGTGCAGGCATCAAGTTTGAGCCGATCCGCCCTTACGAATTCACCGGTCGCGGCGATCGCATTGGCTGGGTGAAGGGTATCGATAATAAATGGCACCTGACGCTGTTTATTGAAAACGGCCGTATTCTGGATTATCCGGGCCGTCCGCTCAAAACCGGTCTGCTGGAAATTGCTAAGATCCATAAAGGCGAATTCCGCATTACCGCTAACCAGAATCTCATTATTGCCGGCGTGCCGGAGAGCCAGAAGGCGAAGATCGAGAAGCTGGCGCGCGACCACGGGTTAATGGATGCGGTTAAGCCGCAGCGTGAAAACTCGATGGCCTGCGTGTCGTTCCCGACCTGCCCGCTGGCGATGGCCGAAGCGGAACGTTTCCTGCCGTCATTCACTGACAAGGTTGAAGCGATTCTGGAAAAACACGGTATTCCGGACGAGCATATTGTTATGCGCGTCACCGGCTGCCCGAACGGCTGCGGTCGCGCGATGCTGGCCGAGCTGGGTCTGGTGGGGAAAGCGCCGGGGCGCTATAACCTGCACCTGGGTGGTAACCGTATCGGCACGCGCATTCCGCGTATGTTCCGCGAGAACATTACCGAGCCGGAAATCCTTGATTCCATCGACGAGCTTGTCGGGCGCTGGGCGAAAGAGCGCGAAGCGGGTGAAGGCTTCGGCGACTTTACGGTGCGTGCGGGCATCATTCGCCCGGTGCTCGATCCCGCAAGGGATTTCTGGGAGTAACCACGAGAGGTAATTATGTCCGTACTCGATCTAAACGCCCTTAACGATCTGCCTAAAGTCGAACGCATTCTGGCGCTGGCAGAAACCAATGCCCACCTTGAAAAGCTGGACGCTGAAGGGCGTGTGGCGTGGGCGCTGGAAAACCTGCCGGGAGACTATGTGCTCTCGTCGAGCTTTGGTATTCAGGCGGCGGTCAGCCTGCATCTGGTGAATCAGATCCGTCCGGACATTCCGGTGATCCTCACCGATACCGGCTACCTGTTCCCGGAAACCTACCAGTTTATTGACGAGCTGACGGACAAGCTCAAGCTGAACCTCAAAGTGTACCGCGCGACGAAAAGCGCGGCCTGGCAGGAGGCGCGCTACGGTAAGCTGTGGGAGCAGGGCGTTGAGGGCATTGAGAAATACAATGAGATCAACAAAGTCGAACCGATGAACCGGGCGCTGAAAGAGCTCAATGCGCAGACGTGGTTTGCGGGCCTGCGTCGCGAGCAGTCCGGCAGTCGTGCAACCTTACCGGTTCTGGCGGTCCAGCGCGGGGTGTTTAAAGTGCTGCCGATTATCGACTGGGATAACCGGACGGTGTATCAGTATCTGCAAAAACACGGGCTGAAGTACCATCCGCTGTGGGACCAGGGCTATCTGTCGGTGGGCGACACCCACACCACGCGCAAATGGGAACCGGGAATGGCGGAAGAAGAGACGCGATTCTTTGGGCTGAAGCGCGAGTGCGGGCTGCATGAAGGGTGATAACCTTTTTGCCCGGTGGCGCTGTGCTTACCGGGCCTACAAAGGCTTATCGAGAGGGGTGGGGTGAGGGCATCAGGCCTTAAAAACCTCAGGCTTTCGCCGCCTTCGCCAGCTCCTTCACCAGCGGCAGCATGACCTTCACCACATCACGACTGCGGTGCTCAATCCGCTGAGGCAGCGCGCTGTCAATGTGCTGCTGATTATCCAGCATCACGTTGTGCCAGCTTGTCCCGTCCGGGAAGGCTTTCGATTTAGCCCGCTGCTGATAGCCATCTTTCTTGCCCAACGCCCAGTTTGTCGCTTCCACGTACAGCACCGGAATGCCCGCCTTATCGAAGACTTCCCCGTCGTTGCAGCAGCCTGTTCCGCGTGGGAAAGCAGGATTCCCGCCCGGATTGGTCGTGGCATAAACGCCATGGCTGCGGGCAATCGCCAGCGCCCGGTCGCGCGTCAGTTTCCGCACGGTACCCGGCGTACTCTGCCCGCTGTTGAAATAAAGTTTATCGCCGACGATCAGGTTATCGAGGTTGATCACCAGCAGCGTATTTTTCTTCTCCTCAGCGCTCATGCGCTTAAGGAGATTCTCAGCCCCGAGTTTGCCCTCTTCTTCACCGCTGGTAGCCACGAAACGAATGCCATACCGGGTTGGAATATCTTTCATCCGCTCGGCCAGTTCGAGCATCACGCCCAGGCCCGCCGCGTTGTCGTCCATGCCCTGCAGCGTCAGCCCGCCGAGGTTGTTATCCGTATCGGCATCGCTCATCGGCGCGTAGGTATCAAGGTGCGCCATAATAATAATCTGTTCAGCCGCGCTACCTTCATGCGCCGCGATAACCGTACTGCCGGTCACGTTATGCCAGTTTTTCGTTTTATTTCGTGAGGTATAGACGTAGCGGCTGTGAAACGACCGGATATCGCTCTGATAGCCCATCCCGGCAAACTGCTGGCGAAGATAGTCCGCGGAGAGCATCTCCGCAGGCGAGCCGGTCATGCGGCCAGGAAAGACGGTGGCGATATGCCGCGCTTGCATAGTGGCGATTTCACCATAAGGTTGGTTTTTTGCCTGGGCAGGAAGAATAAAGCAAACGCCGAGCGCCAGGGCAGCAATACGGTGGCGCGTTGCGGAAAACATAGTGAGTCCTTAAAAACAGAGCAAAATATTAACCCGCCTAGTATGAAACTGTGATCGCCCATACACAATTTGAATTGCTCTTAAATGCCCGATATTTCGCATGTTAAGCACTTTTTGGTATTAGCTTTTTCACGGCGTTATTCCATTGAGTAACTACTCATTCCAATTCGTAATTTCATTCGGTCTAAGCCGCCCCCTATAGTCCCTTTATTCCTCGTTGTTAGTGAGTTGTTGCTTGTGGACTATCTGCCCTTATTTGCCGCGATAAAAGAGAAGCCGGTGCTGGTTGTAGGCACGGGTGAAATTGCCGATCGCAAAATCGCGTTTTTGCAGCGCGCAGGGGCGCAGGTGCGGGTAGTGGCAGAAGCGGATTTTGACGAATCACAAATCGATACCGTAGTGCTGGTGATTGCAGCGACCGAAGATCGCGACCTGAACCGGCGGATTTCCGACGCCGCTCAGGCCCGTTACCGCCTGGTGAACGTGGTGGACGACCAGCCGTTATGCTCGTTTATCTTCCCGTCGATCGTTGACCGTTCTCCGCTGCTGGTGGCGATCTCCTCCGGCGGTACCGCACCGGTGCTGGCGCGCGTGCTGCGTGAAAAAATCGAAGCGCTGTTGCCGACCAGCCTCGGGCGCATGGCGGAAAAAGCCAGCTTCTGGCGCAACCACCTTAAAACGCGCCTGACCAGCGTAACGGAACGCCGTCGCTTCTGGGAACGCGTGTTTCGCGGCCGCTTTGCCAGCCTGATGCATGCCGGTAATGAGACGGCGGCGCAGAAAATCCTCGAGGACGAACTGGATAACCCCGGCAGCACGGGCGGGGAGATCATTCTGGTGGGGGCAGGGCCGGGCGATGCCGGGCTCCTGACGCTGCGCGGCCTGCAGGTGCTGCAGGACGCGGACGTGGTGTTCTACGACCATCTGGTCACCGACGGCGTGCGCGAGCTGATCCGTCGCGACGCGGAGCAAATCTGCGTCGGCAAACGGGCTGGCGAGCACTCGGTGCCGCAGCACGACACTAACCAGATGCTGGTTGACGCCGCCAAAGCGGGTAAAACCGTGGTGCGCCTGAAAGGGGGCGATCCGTTTATCTTCGGCCGCGGCGGCGAAGAGCTGCAGGCGGCAGCCGAAGCGGGCATACCGTTCCAGGTGGTGCCCGGTATCACGGCGGCCTCTGCGGTAACGGCCTACGCCGGTATTCCATTGACCCACCGCGATTACGCCCAGAGCGTGACCTTTGTGACCGGCCACTACAAGGCCGACAGCACGCCGTTCGACTGGTCGCATCTCGCCCAGAGCCGCCAGACGCTGGCGATCTACATGGGCACGATGAAGGCCGCGGACATCAGCGAACAGCTTATTCAGCACGGTCGCGAGGCGACGACGCCCGTTGCCGTCATTTCTCGCGGCACGCGCGTCGATCAGCACGTTGCGACGGGCACGCTGGAACATCTTGCAACCCTGGCGAAAGACGCCCCGATGCCCGCCCTGATCGTGGTGGGTGAAGTGGTGCAGCTGCACAGCACGCTCGCCTGGTTCCAACACACAACCGATACAGAAGGCTTTGGTTCTTCTGTCGTAAATTTGGCTTAAGGAACGGTTATGGACCAAAAACGTCTTACACACCTGCGGCAGCTCGAAGCGGAGAGTATCCATATCATCCGCGAAGTGGCCGCCGAGTTTTCTAACCCGGTGATGATGTACTCCATCGGTAAAGATTCCAGCGTCATGCTGCATCTGGCGCGTAAAGCGTTTTATCCGGGCACGCTGCCGTTCCCGCTGCTGCACGTGGATACCGGCTGGAAATTCCGCGAAATGTACGAGTTCCGCGACCGTACCGCGAAGGCCTACGGCTGCGAGCTGCTGGTGCACAAAAACCCGGAAGGGGTGGCTATGGGCATTAATCCGTTCGTGCACGGCAGCGCCAAGCACACCGATATCATGAAAACCGAAGGGCTGAAGCAGGCGCTGAACAAATACGGTTTTGACGCGGCCTTCGGCGGCGCGCGCCGTGACGAGGAGAAATCCCGCGCCAAAGAGCGTATCTACTCCTTCCGCGACCGCTTCCACCGCTGGGATCCGAAAAACCAGCGTCCGGAGCTGTGGCACAACTACAACGGTCAGATCAACAAAGGCGAAAGCATTCGCGTCTTCCCGCTCTCCAACTGGACCGAGCTGGATATCTGGCAGTACATCTATCTGGAAAACATCGAGATCGTTCCGCTGTACCTGGCCGCCGAGCGCCCGGTGCTGGAGCGCGACGGCATGCTGATGATGATCGATGACGATCGCATCGACCTGCAGCCGGGTGAAGTGATCAAAAAACAGATGGTCCGTTTCCGTACCCTCGGCTGCTGGCCGCTGACCGGCGCGGTGGAATCCAGCGCGCAGACGCTGCCGGAGATCATCGAAGAGATGCTGGTGTCCACCACCAGCGAGCGACAGGGGCGCGTGATTGACCGCGACCAGGCAGGCTCCATGGAGCTGAAGAAACGTCAGGGTTATTTCTAAGGAGCCGCCATGAACACCACTATTGCTCAACAAATTGCCAACGAAGGCGGCGTGGAAGCGTATCTGCACGCGCAACAACACAAAAGCCTGCTGCGTTTTCTGACCTGCGGCAGCGTGGATGACGGGAAAAGTACCCTGATTGGCCGCCTGCTGCACGACACGCGCCAGATTTATGAAGATCAGCTCTCTTCCCTGCATAACGACAGTAAACGTCACGGCACTCAGGGTGAAAAACTCGACCTGGCCCTGCTGGTGGACGGCCTGCAGGCGGAGCGCGAGCAGGGCATCACCATCGACGTGGCCTACCGCTACTTCTCTACCGAGAAGCGCAAATTTATTATCGCTGACACCCCGGGGCACGAGCAGTACACACGCAACATGGCGACCGGCGCGTCCACCTGCGACCTGGCGATCCTGCTGATGGACGCGCGTAAAGGCGTGCTGGATCAGACCCGTCGTCACAGCTTTATCTCGACGCTGCTGGGGATCAAACACCTGGTGGTGGCGGTCAACAAGATGGATCTGGTCAACTTCAGCGAAGAGAAGTTCGATGAGATCCGCCAGAGCTACCTGACCTTTGCCGAACAGCTGCCGGGCAACCTGGATATTCGCTTTGTGCCGCTCTCGGCGCTGGAAGGGGATAACGTCGCCTCCCAGAGCGCGAACATGCCGTGGTACAGCGGTCCGACGCTGCTGGAAGTGCTGGAAACCGTTGAAATTCAGCGCGTGGTCGATACCCAGCCGATGCGCTTCCCGGTGCAGTACGTGAACCGTCCAAACCTCGATTTCCGCGGTTTCTCAGGCACCCTGGCGTCAGGCTCCGTGAAGGTAGGTCAGCGCGTCAAGGTGCTGCCATCCGGCGTGGAATCGACTATCGCCCGCATCGTCACCTTCGACGGTGACCTGCAGGAAGCGGGCGCCGGTGAAGCCGTAACGCTGGTGCTGAAAGACGAAATTGATATCAGCCGCGGCGACCTGCTGGTCGACGCGCAGGAAACGCTGGCGGCAGTGCAGGGGGCTTCCGTGGACGTGGTCTGGATGGCCGAACAGCCGCTGACCGCAGGCCAAAGCTATGACATCAAAATTGCCGGCAAGAAAACCCGCGCCCGCGTGGACGGTATTCAGTTCCAGGTGGATATCAACAACCTGACCCAGCGTGACGTCACCGAGCTGCCGCTGAACGGCATCGGTCTGGTCGATCTGACCTTCGACGAACCGCTGGTGCTGGATCCGTATCAGCAGAACCCGGTCACGGGAGGTCTTATCTTTATCGACAGGCTGACCAACGTTACCGTCGGGGCCGGTATGGTTCGCGAACCGATTAAACAGGCTGTCGCGACGTCTGAATTCAGCGCCTTCGAGCTGGAACTGAACGCGCTGGTGCGTAAACACTTCCCACACTGGGGCGCACGCGATCTGCTGGGAGGCAAGTAATGGCCGCCCATGATGAGAACGTCGTCTGGCATCCTCATCCGGTGACCGTCGCCCAGCGCGAACAGCTCCACGGTCACCGTGGGGTTGTGCTGTGGTTTACCGGGCTGTCCGGCTCGGGTAAATCGACGGTGGCAGGCGCGCTGGAAGAGGCGTTGCATCAGCAGGGCGTAAGCACGTACCTGCTGGATGGCGATAACGTGCGTCACGGCCTGTGCAGCGATTTAGGGTTTAGCGACGATGACCGCAAAGAGAACATCCGCCGGGTGGGCGAAGTCGCCAGCCTGATGGCTGACGCCGGGCTGGTGGTGCTGACCGCGTTTATCTCCCCGCACCGCGCCGAGCGCCAGATGGTGCGCGAACGCGTGGGCCAGGATCGCTTTATCGAGGTGTTTGTCGATACGCCGCTGGAGATTTGCGAAGCGCGCGACCCGAAAGGGCTGTACAAGAAAGCGCGTGCCGGAGAGCTGCGCAACTTCACCGGAATTGACGCGGTATACGAAGCGCCTGAATCGCCTGAAATTCACCTGGAAGGTCAACAATTGGTAACAAATTTAGTAAGCCAATTATTAGACCTGCTCAGGCGGGACGATATTATCAGATCCTGAGGCGGTATCGTTCGGGAGCTGTCTTCCCGAACGATGAGTCACGGTCACAGGATTAGCTATGCGCAACAGTGAACATTACATCACCACCACCGGGTCGGAGCCGCTAGCGACCGACGACGAAACGACCTGGTCATTTCCTGGGGCCATCATTGGCTTCGTCTCATGGCTGCTGGCGCTTGGCATTCCGTTTCTTATCTACGGCGGCAACACGCTGTTCTTCTTTCTCTACACCTGGCCTTTCTTTCTGGCGTTGATGCCCGTGGCGGTTGTTGTCGGCATTGCGCTGCACTCTCTGCTCAACGGCAAGCTCCTCTACAGCACCGTGGTCACGATTATGACGGTGGTTCTGATGTTTGGTCTGTTATTTTTGTGGCTCATGGGCTAACTTCAGCCATAATTCAAACCGTAACCAACTGTGTAACGATATTGTGCAGGACGATTCTGCGGAAAAAATGTGGTACATTTGCCCGCGATGTTGCGGCATCTCTGTTACCCCGGCGTAGTGCTCTGGGGAAGTCTTGGGATGATGATGCCGTTTTTCAGGGGGCAGGATGGGTAAACTAACGCTGCTGTTGCTGGCTTTGCTAATCTGGCTGCAATATTCGCTGTGGTTCGGTAAGAACGGACTGCACGACTATAGCCGGGTGAGCGATGACGTCGCGGCTCAGCAGGCAACAAACGCCAAACTTAAGGCGCGAAACGATCAACTCTTTGCTGAAATTGATGACCTCAATGGCGGGCAAGAGGCGATTGAGGAACGCGCACGCAATGAACTCAGTATGACTAAGCCGGGCGAAACCTTTTATCGTCTGGTTCCGGATGCGTCTAAACGCAATCAGGGCTCAGCACAAAACAATCGATAATCAGGCCCAGGATTACGACATGGCAGTAACTTTTTCGGACGTATGCGCCGTGGTGCCGGCCGCAGGTTTTGGCCGGCGCATGCAGACAGAATGTCCCAAGCAGTACCTCTCTATTGGCGATAAAACGATCCTCGAGCACGCCGTGGCGGCGCTGCTGGCGCACCCGCGGGTGACGCGTGTGATCATCGCTATCAGCCCTGGCGATGCGCGCTTCGCGCAGCTGCCGCTGGCAAATCATCCACACATTACCGTCGTTGACGGTGGCGCCGAGCGCGCCGATTCCGTTCTGGCGGGCCTTCAGGCCGCCGGAAACGCGTCGTGGGTGCTGGTACATGACGCGGCGCGTCCTTGCCTGCATCAGGACGATCTTGCGCGCCTGCTGGCGCTGAGCGAAACAAGCAAGGTTGGCGGGATTCTGGCCGCACCGGTGCGCGACACCATGAAGCGCGCCGAGCCGGGCAAACAGGCTATCGCCCACACCGTCGATCGCGTCGATTTATGGCACGCGCTGACGCCACAATTTTTCCCCCGCGAATTACTCCACGACTGCCTAACGCGAGCGCTTAAAGAAGGTGCGACCATCACGGACGAAGCCTCTGCGCTGGAGTATTGCGGTTTCCACCCTGAGCTTGTTGAAGGACGCGCTGATAATATAAAAGTGACGCGTCCGGAAGATTTACAGCTCGCGGAATTTTATCTTACCCGTTCGACCCATCAGGAGAAGGCATAATGCGAATTGGACACGGTTTTGATGTACACGCCTTTGGCGGAGAAGGCCCAATTATCATTGGCGGCGTGCGCATTCCCTATGAAAAAGGACTGCTGGCGCATTCTGATGGCGACGTGGCACTGCATGCGCTGACCGACGCGCTGTTGGGCGCTGCCGCGCTGGGTGATATCGGCAAGCTGTTCCCGGACACCGACCCGGCATTTAAAGGGGCGGACAGCCGCGAACTGCTGCGCGAAGCGTGGCGCCGCATTCAGGCGAAAGGTTACACCCTCGGCAACGTCGACGTGACGATTATTGCCCAGGCCCCGAAAATGCTGCCGCACATTCCGCAGATGCGCGTGTTTATTGCAGAAGATCTGGGCTGCCATATGGACGACGTGAACGTCAAAGCGACGACGACCGAGAAGCTGGGCTTTACCGGGCGTGGCGAAGGGATTGCCTGTGAGGCCGTGGCGCTGCTGGTGAAGGCGAGCAAATGACGGACTTCGACAACCTGACATACCTGCACGGTAAACCGCAGGGGAACGGGGTGCTGAAAGCCAGCCCGGAAGATTTCCTCGTGGTGGAGGATCTGGGCTTTGAGCCGGATGGCGAAGGCGAACATATCCTGGTGCGTATTCTGAAAAATGGCTGCAATACCCGCTTTGTGGCCGACGCGCTGGCAAAATTCCTCAAAATTCATGCCCGCGAAGTGAGCTTTGCCGGACAGAAAGATAAACACGCCGTCACGGAACAGTGGCTCTGCGCGCGCGTTCCCGGCAATACGATGCCTGATTTAAGCAAATTTGAGCTTGAAGGCTGTAAGGTACTGGAATTCGCCCGCCACAAGCGCAAACTGCGTCTGGGGGCGTTGAAGGGGAACGACTTTACGCTGGTGCTGCGTGAAGTGTCCCACCGCGAAGATGTTGAAAAACGTCTGAACGCTATCAGTGAACGCGGCGTACCGAACTACTTTGGCGCGCAGCGCTTTGGCATTGGCGGCAGCAACCTGCAGGGCGCGCTGCGCTGGGCGCAAAGCGATGCGCCGGTGCGCGACAGGAATAAACGCAGTTTTTGGTTGTCGGCGGCCCGCAGCGCGTTGTTTAATCAGATTGTGAGCGAAAGGCTGAAAAAACCGGACGCGAATCAAGTTGTTGTTGGCGATGCGCTACAATTAGCGGGACGCGGAAGCTGGTTTGTGGCAACGGCCGAAGAAATGGCCGATGTGCAGTCGCGCGTGGACGCAAAAGCGCTGATGATTACCGCCGCGTTGCCGGGTACGGGCGACTGGGGAACACAGGGCGACGCGCTGGCCGCCGAGCAGTCAGCCGTAGCGGATGCGCCAGAATTACAATCCTTGCTTGTGCGGGAAAAAGTCGAGGCGGCACGCCGCGCGATGCTGCTCTATCCGCAGCAGTTAAGCTGGAACTGGTGGGATGACGTAACCGTCGAGTTACGCTTCTGGCTACCGGCAGGTAGCTTTGCCACCAGTGTTGTCAGGGAACTTATCAACACCTCGGGTGATTATGCGAATATTGCTGAGTAACGATGACGGGATCCACGCGCCAGGCATTCAGACCCTGGCGAAACACCTCCGTGAATTTGCGGACGTGCAGGTCGTGGCGCCCGATCGTAACCGCAGTGGAGCGTCTAACTCTCTGACGCTGGAGTCGTCGCTTCGCACCTTTACCTTTGAAAATGGCGATATTGCCGTACAGATGGGCACGCCAACCGACTGTGTTTTTCTGGGCGTGAACGCGCTGATGCGGCCGCGTCCGGATATCGTTGTTTCCGGCATTAACGCCGGTCCTAATCTCGGTGATGACGTGATTTACTCCGGCACAGTGGCGGCCGCAATGGAAGGGCGCCATCTGGGATTCCCGGCGCTGGCGGTCTCGCTGAACGGCCATACGCACTACGATACCGCCGCCGCGGTGACCTGTTCGATCCTGCGGGCGCTCGGCCGCGAGCCGTTGCGTACCGGGCGCATCCTCAACATCAACGTGCCGGATCTTCCCCTCGACGAAATTAAAGGCATTCGCGTCACCCGTTGCGGGAGTCGACACCCTGCCGATCGGGTCATCCCGCAGCAGGATCCTCGCGGCAACACGCTTTACTGGATTGGCCCTCCCGGCGATAAGTGCGATGCGGGTCCGGATACCGACTTTGCCGCCGTGGATGAAGGCTATGTTTCGGTTACCCCGCTGCACGTAGATTTAACCGCGTATAGCGCGCATGATGTGGTGTCGGGCTGGCTGGATCGCGCAGGAGTGAACGCGCAATGGTAAACAAACGTGTACAAACTCTTCTGGAACAACTCCGCGCGCAGGGGATCCGCGACGAGCACGTGCTTGAAGCGCTTGCTCAGGTTCCACGTGAGAAATTTGTAGACGAGGCGTTTGAACACAAAGCGTGGGAAAACGTGGCGCTGCCCATCGGACAGGGCCAGACGATTTCGCAGCCTTATATGGTGGCGCGCATGACGGAGCTGCTGGAGCTGACGCCCGAATCACGCGTGCTGGAGATTGGCACCGGGTCGGGGTATCAAACCGCGATCCTGGCGCATCTGGTTCATCATGTATGCTCCGTTGAGCGGATTAAAGGTTTACAGTGGCAGGCGCGTCGTCGCCTGAAACAACTTGATTTACATAATGTTTCGACACGACACGGTGATGGATGGCAGGGTTGGAAGGCGCGCGCGCCGTTTGACGCGATCATCGTGACGGCGGCCCCGCCTGAAATTCCTGCAGCCCTGTTGTCGCAGCTGGATGAGGGGGGCATTCTTGTTCTGCCCGTTGGGGACGAGCAGCAGCTTTTGAAGCGCGTTCGTCGGCGCGGCGGCGAGTTTATTATCGACACCGTGGAAGCCGTGCGCTTTGTGCCTCTGGTAAAGGGGGAGTTGGCCTGAGACTCGGAATTATCCAGGGTTATTAAGGCAAATTCAGCGTATGGTGTGGCGCGAAAGATTCGTGTCATCACGGTAAATTTTAAGTCACTGGTAGTTAACACATTCCTGGGGGATAAATGAGCGCGGGAAGCCCTAAATTCACCATCAGCCGTGTTGCGGCATTATCACTGGTTTCGCTCTGGCTGGCAGGCTGTACAAGTTCTAACAACGCGCCTGCGCCCGTCAGTTCTGTCGGCGGAAACAGCGGCTCGGGTAACACGTCCAGCGGAATGTTGATCACTCCTCCGCCTAAAATGGGTACCTCTACGGCGCAACAAAATCCGCCAATCCAGCCGGTTCAGCGTCCAATGACGCAGCCGACACAGATTCAGCCAGTGGAACAGCCTGTTCAGACCCAGAATGGCCGCATAGTCTATAACCGTCAGTATGGGAACATTCCGAAAGGCAGCTATACCGGTGGCAGCACTTATACAGTGAAACGCGGCGATACGCTGTTCTACATTGCGTGGATCACCGGGAACGATTTCCGTGACCTCGCGCAGCGCAATAACGTCCAGGCCCCGTATGGTCTGGAAGTGGGGCAAACGCTCCAGGTTGGCAACGCGACGGGCACGCCGCTTACGCCTGGCAACACCGTTTCAGCGGCCGATGTGACGGCTCAAAATAACAGCGTTAAGCCTGCACAAAAATCCACCACGGTGGTTGCTTCACAACCTGTAATTACGTATTCTGAGGATTCAGGTGATCAGACTGCTAACAAAATGTTGCCGAATAATAAAGGGACTGCGACTGTTGTCACAGCACCGGTGACGGCACCTGTGGTTAGCTCTACTGAACCGACTGCCAGCAGTATGACTTCCAGTTCGCCAATCTCTGCATGGCGCTGGCCAACTGACGGCAAGGTTATCGAGAACTTCTCTTCCTCCGAGGGGGGAAATAAAGGGATCGATATCGCAGGGAGTAAAGGACAGGCTATCATCGCGACCGCTGACGGACGCGTTGTGTATGCCGGTAACGCTCTGCGCGGTTACGGTAATCTTATTATCATCAAACATAACGATGATTACCTGAGTGCCTACGCCCATAACGACACAATGCTGGTCCGGGAACAACAAGAAGTTAAGGCGGGGCAAAAAATCGCTACTATGGGTAGCACCGGAACCAGTTCTACACGCTTGCATTTTGAAATTCGTTACAAGGGGAAATCCGTAAACCCGCTGCAGTATTTGCCGCAGCGATAATTTGACGGGGCATGCCAGCCAGGGTGTCTCGTTCAGGGATCACGGGTAGGAGCCACCTTATGAGTCAGAATACGCTGAAAGTTCATGATTTAAATGAAGACGCGGAATTTGATGAGAACGGAGTAGAGGCTTTTGACGAAAAAGCCTTAGTAGAAGAGGAACCCAGTGATAACGATTTGGCTGAAGAAGAGCTGTTATCGCAGGGTGCCACACAGCGTGTACTGGACGCGACTCAGCTTTACCTTGGGGAGATTGGTTACTCCCCACTGCTAACGGCCGAAGAAGAAGTCTATTTCGCACGTCGTGCTTTGCGTGGTGATGTAGCCTCGCGTCGTCGCATGATTGAAAGTAACCTGCGACTGGTCGTGAAAATTGCCCGCCGTTACGGCAATCGTGGTCTGGCTCTGCTGGATCTGATTGAAGAGGGCAACTTAGGTCTCATCCGCGCAGTTGAGAAGTTTGACCCGGAACGCGGGTTCCGTTTCTCAACCTACGCGACCTGGTGGATTCGTCAGACCATCGAACGGGCTATTATGAACCAGACCCGTACGATCCGCCTGCCGATTCACATCGTCAAAGAGTTGAACGTTTATCTGCGTACCGCACGCGAGTTGTCCCATAAACTGGACCACGAGCCAAGCGCAGAAGAGATTGCCGAGCAACTCGATAAACCGGTTGATGACGTTAGCCGTATGCTGCGTCTCAACGAGCGCATTACCTCCGTTGACACCCCGCTGGGTGGCGACTCCGAAAAAGCGCTGCTGGACATCCTGGCCGATGAAAAAGACAACGGTCCGGAAGACACCACGCAGGACGATGACATGAAGCAGAGCATCGTCAAATGGCTGTTCGAGCTGAACGCCAAACAGCGTGAAGTGCTGGCACGTCGTTTCGGTTTACTGGGGTATGAAGCTGCGACACTGGAAGATGTCGGCCGTGAAATTGGCCTGACCCGTGAACGTGTTCGTCAGATTCAGGTTGAAGGTCTGCGACGCCTGCGTGAAATCCTGCAGGGGCAAGGTCTGAATATCGAAGCGCTGTTCCGCGAATAAGCAACCTTTCGTCAAAAAATGGCCCGTCGTGAGACGGGCCTTTTTCTTTTGTGTTACGGCTGTGCCGCCGTCTCGTGCAGCAGACGCCACGTTATTTTGTCGCCTTCCTGATTGAGCACCGCGGTTGACCAGCGCACGTTAACGGGCAGATCTGGCCGGGTTTGCGTCTCGCGGTAGTGAAGCACCGCGCCACGATCCCAGCGCTGGATCGTGGATAATTCGTCAATGACGATTTTCAGTCCTGGACGGCTTCCGCGCTGATTTTCCAGAAAACTGGCAAGACCGATATAGTCGATCTGAACGCCGCCCGGTGGGATCATCATAAAATCCGGGCTGAAGCGGGCGAGCAGGGCGTCGGAATCACCTTCACCTTTTCCTAACCAGCCTTCAAGCGCAATGTGGAGGTCGATAATGTCGTGTTCGAAAGGCGTCATGAATTCTCCTGTCGCAGCTGGGTGAGCACCTGCGTATTGTTAAGACGAAAAATGTACGGTACAGGCAGCAGGGTCATGCCTGCGGCAAAAATAAACATCCCGTGCCAGGCGGCGAGCGGTGGCAGCCAGGCCTGCGCCAGGTTCAGCGCCTGCGCCAGCAGCAGGGCTCCGGCAAAAAAGCTCAGCTGACGATTAAGATTCCACAGCGCGCTGGCATCCGGCATCTCTTCCCGGCGCGTCGTCAGAAAAGCGCTGCTCTGAGCCGTACTGCTGCACAGGCTTCCCCCAGCGCCCATTAAGGTAAACGCAACGGCAGGCAGCAGCGTAGCCGAACTGACGTTAATCAAAAGCAGGATACCCGTCGCCTGCAGCAGGCAGCCGATGACGATCAGCGGTCGGGGGCCGATACGGTTAAAATAGCGTCCCGTTGCCGTGATGGCGATAAACGATGCCACGGACCACGGCAGCATGAGCATCCCCGTTGCGGCTGGGCTCATGTTCGCCACATGCTGAAGATAAAACATGCCCGTGACGTTCACCCCAATAAATACGCCGGGAACGCATAAATAAACAAGCATCGAAAAACGCAAAAGCGGGTCCGCGAGCAACGACAGGTTTAGCAGTCTGGCCGCTTTCATCGCGGGCATCTCGTGTTTAAGCCACAGGCAGGCCAAAACAAAGGTCACGACAGCGACCGGTAGCGTGGCGAAAAATATCCATCGCCAGCTTAGCGTCTGCACCAGCAGGCCTCCGATAGCAGGGGAGCAGGCCGGGGCAAGCAGCGCGACCAGCATCACCGCCGAGGAGAGTCGGGCACGCTCGTGAGGCTTAAACTGTTGCCAGGTCAGCGCCTGTCCGACGGGGATCAGTAAGCCCCCTCCCACGCCCTGGAGTACTCGCCAGGCGATCAGGCTTTCAAGCGTTGCAGACAGGCCCGCCGCTGCGGAGGCTGCGCTGAACAGAAAAAGCGAGAGCAGGATGACGCGCTTAGGCCCGATGCGGCGCGTGAGCACGCTGCTGAACGGGATCACCAGCGTCAGGCCGGCTATGTACCCGTTGCTGACCCAGGCGAGGGCTGAAGGCGTGGTGTTAAAGGCTTGGGCCATTGCCGGGAAGGCGACGCTGGCAATAAACATATTGATTAAATCAAGAAAAAAGCCCAGCAGATAAACAACGGCGACTTTGCTGCGATACGTCATGGTGGATCCTCCGGTGAGGTGGCGTATCGTATCGATCCGGGAAGCACGGATAAACCTGACAAAGCGCGATATACTGTCAAAAATATTTTGACAGTAAAGGGCGTGATGATGATTAACCTGCAGCGGGCTCAGATGTTTGTCGCGGTGGCCGACACGGGCAGTTTCACTGCCGCAGCCGAGGCAATGGGGCTGACAAAAGCCGTGGTCAGCTTCAATATTCGCCAGCTAGAAGATGAGCTGGGCGTTACGTTGCTGCTGCGCTCCACCCGCCGTCTGACGTTAACCGAGGCGGGCGCGCTATTTCATCAGCGCAGCGTGGCGCTTCTGAAGGATGCGGAACGGCTGCAGGATGATGTCCGCGCGAATCATGCGGGGCTCACTGGCGAACTGCGGATCACGACTACGCCCGAGTATGGCTCACAGGTGGTGGTGCCGCTGCTGGCCAGGTTTAGCCAGCAGCACCCGGATCTTCGCGTGCGGCACGTTTCGTCGTCCCTGCATGCCGACCTTATCTCGGAGCGCTTTGACGTAGCCATCCGTCTGGGAACGCTTGCCGATTCGCGCAACCACGCCGCGCTGATTTCGCACTTCTCTATTCTCCCCGTTGCGACGCCCGGGTGGCAGGTTAACCATCCGATCGAAACGCTTGCGCAGCTGGCCCACGCGGACTGGATTATTCACGAGCGTCTGGCCTCGCCGCTGCGCTGGCAGGTGAAGGATGCCAGCGGTGCGCCTGAAACGCTGGAGATAAAAAAAGCGCCGCGCCTGTTTGCCGACAGCGCTCAGGCCCTTATGGCCTTTGCACTTGCTGGCGGAGGTGTGGCGTTACTGCCGGAATGGCTGGCGCGCGATGCGCTTGATGCGGGAAAACTGGTCCCGGTTTTACCGGGATATACCTTTGCGCAGCAGGGCATATATGCGGTTTATCCCGATGCCCGGCACGTGTCGGCGAAGGTGCGCACCTTTATCGATTTTATGCGCGCCAGCGTGAATTAATCGTGCATCATCTTTTTGATGAGCGCGGAGAACTGCTCCCGCTCGGCCTTGTTAAGACGTCCTAAAAACGCCTCATCCACCTCGTTGCCAACCGGTTTACAGCCAGCAAGCAGGGCTTCACCTTCTGGCGTCAGGAAGACAAACCGGCGGCGCTTATCGGCCGGATCGTGCTCGCGTTTGACCAGACCGCGCGCCTCCATGCGGCTGAGCATCTCCGCCAGGGTCGCTTTCGTGCTGACCGCCACTTCGGTCAACGCCACCTGTTCAATACCCGGATGCTCGGCAATAGAGCGCATCACCGCATACTGTGGCTTGGTCAGTTCCGGTAAGGCATGTTGCCACTGCGCGGTATGCTGTTGAAAAAGCTGACGTAACAGGTGGAACGCCTCTTGTCTTAGTTCCATGAACACTCCGACGGAAAAAATCTCTCCCCTATGATAGCCGCTATTGCTCTCAATTTTAACGCGGCATCCTTTAGCCATTCGTGTGATCGTGTGCGAACGATCTTGTCAGGAAAACGATCCTGGAGTAGCTTATTTATAATGTTCGTGTACGAACAAAATATTGAGGTGATGAATGAGATTGATAGTAGGAATGACGGGGGCAACGGGCGCACCGCTGGGCGTGGCGCTGCTGCAGGCGCTGCGGGAAATGCCGGAGGTGGAGACGCATCTGGTGATGTCTAAGTGGGCAAAAACCACCATTGAGCTGGAAACTCCTTACACCGCGCAGGACGTTGCTGCTTTGGCTGACGTTGTCCACAGTCCGGCTGACCAGGCCGCCACCATCTCCTCCGGCTCGTTTCGCACCGACGGCATGATCGTCATTCCCTGCAGCATGAAAACGCTGGCGGGTATCCGCGCGGGCTACGCCGAAGGGTTGGTGGGACGCGCGGCGGACGTGGTGCTGAAAGAGGGGCGCAAGCTGGTATTGGTTCCTCGTGAAACGCCGCTCAGCACCATTCATCTTGAGAATATGCTTGCCCTTTCCCGCATGGGCGTGGCGATGGTGCCGCCCATGCCTGCCTATTACAACCACCCGCAAACCGCCGATGACATTACCCAGCACATCGTGACCCGCGTGCTCGACCAGTTCGGTCTGGAGCATAAAAAGGCGCGCCGCTGGAACGGGCTGCGGGAGGCGAAACATTTTGCACAGGAGAATAAAGATGGCATTTGATGATTTGAGAAGCTTCCTGCAGGCGCTCGATGAGCAAGGGCAACTGCTGAAAATTGAGGAAGAGGTTAACGCCGAGCCCGATCTGGCGGCGGCAGCCAACGCGACCGGCCGCATTGGCGACGGCGCGCCCGCGCTGTGGTTCGACAACATTCGTGGCTTTACCGATGCCCGCGTGGTGATGAACACCATCGGCTCCTGGCAGAACCACGCCATTTCGATGGGGCTGCCTGCGAACACCCCGGTAAAAAAACAGATCGACGAATTTATCCGCCGCTGGGATAAATTTCCCGTTACACCGGAGCGCCGCGCCAACCCGGCCTGGGCGCAGAATACGGTGGACGGTGAAGACATTAACCTGTTCGATATTCTGCCGCTGTTCCGGCTGAACGACGGCGACGGGGGTTTCTATCTCGATAAAGCGTGCGTCGTCTCGCGCGATCCGCTTGACCCGGATAACTTCGGCAAGCAGAACGTCGGCATCTACCGCATGGAAGTGAAGGGCAAGCGCAAGCTCGGCCTGCAGCCGGTACCGATGCACGATATCGCTCTGCATCTGCACAAAGCCGAAGAGCGCGGCGAAGACCTGCCGATTGCCATTACCCTCGGCAACGATCCGATCATTACCCTGATGGGCGCGACGCCGCTGAAATACGATCAGTCCGAGTATGAAATGGCCGGCGCGCTGCGTGAAAGCCCATATCCGATTGCCACCGCGCCGCTGACCGGCTTCGACGTGCCGTGGGGTTCTGAAGTGATCCTGGAAGGGGTGATTGAAGGCCGCAAGCGTGAAATCGAGGGGCCGTTCGGCGAGTTTACCGGACACTATTCCGGTGGTCGTAACATGACGGTTGTCCGTATCGACAAAGTCTCTTACCGCACCAAACCGATTTTTGAGTCGCTCTACCTCGGCATGCCCTGGACCGAGATTGACTACCTGATGGGGCCGGCTACCTGCGTCCCGCTCTACCAGCAGCTCAAAGCGGAATTCCCGGAAGTGCAGGCGGTGAATGCGATGTATACCCACGGTCTGCTGGCGATTATCTCCACCAAAAAACGCTACGGCGGTTTTGCCCGCGCGGTCGGTTTACGCGCCATGACCACGCCGCACGGCCTCGGCTACGTGAAGATGGTAATTATGGTGGATGAGGATGTCGATCCGTTCAACCTTCCGCAGGTGATGTGGGCGCTGTCGTCGAAAGTGAACCCGGCAGGCGATCTGGTGCAACTGCCGAACATGTCGGTCCTTGAACTCGATCCCGGTTCCAGCCCGGCGGGCATTACCGACAAACTGATTATCGATGCCACCACGCCTGTCGCGCCGGACACCCGGGGCCACTACAGCCAGCCGGTACAGGATCTGCCTGAAACCAAAGCCTGGGCTGAAAAACTGACCGCGATGCTGGCAGCACGTCAATAAGGAGGAAAAGATGATTTGTCCACGTTGTGCCGATGAGCATATTGAAGTGATGGCGACGTCGCCGGTAAAAGGGGTCTGGACCGTTTATCAGTGCCAGCATTGTTTGTATACCTGGCGCGATACCGAACCGCTGCGCCGCACCAGCCGCGAGCACTATCCGGAAGCGTTCCGCATGACGCAGAAGGATATTGATGAGGCGCCGCAGGTGCCGACAATCCCGCCGCTGCTGTAAAAAAAAAGCCCGGTGACGCTGCGCTTACCGGGCCTACGGTTTTGTAGGTCGGGTAAGACGAAGCCGCCACCCGACAAAACAGACCGCAGAAAACTAAACCAGACTCTTCAACCTGTAAATCCACTCCAGCGCCTGACGCGGCGTCAGTGAATCCGGGTCGAGGTTCTCCAGCGCTTCCACCGCAGGCGACGTCTCTTCCGCAGGCATCAGCAGCGACATCTGGGTGCCATCAATCTGCGTCGCCGCCGCATTCGGTGACAGGCTTTCCAGTTCACGCAGTTTCTGACGCGCGCGCTTGATCACGTCCTTCGGTACGCCTGCCAGCGCCGCGACGGCCAGGCCATAGCTCTTGCTCGCCGAGCCATCCTGCACCGTGTGCATGAAGGCAATGGTATCGCCGTGCTCCAGCGCATCCAGATGAACGTTCGCAACCCCTTCCATTTTCTCCGGCAGCTGCGTTAGTTCGAAATAATGGGTGGCAAAAAGCGTCATGGCCTTGATTTTATTCGCAAGGCTTTCCGCACAGGCCCATGCCAGCGACAGACCATCATAGGTTGACGTTCCGCGTCCGACCTCGTCCATCAGCACCAGGCTGTGCTCCGTCGCGTTATGCAGAATGTTTGCCGTTTCGGTCATCTCGACCATGAAGGTTGAGCGTCCGCTCGCCAGATCGTCCGCTGCCCCAACGCGGGTAAAGATGCGGTCGATGGGGCCAATCTCCACGTTTTGCGCCGGGACGTAGCTGCCGATATACGCGAGCAGCGCAATCAGCGCCGTCTGACGCATATAGGTACTCTTACCGCCCATGTTCGGACCGGTAATGATCAACATTCTTCTCTGCGGTGACAGGCTCAGCGGGTTGGCGATGAACGGTTCGTTCAGCACCTGCTCTACCACAGGGTGACGGCCTTCGGTAATGCGAATGCCGCGCTTATCGGTAAAGGTCGGGCAGGTGTAGTTAAGCGTTTCAGCGCGTTCTGCCAGATTGACCAGCACGTCCAGCTCCGCCAGCGCGCTGGCGCTCTGCTGCAGGTCGCCCAGGTGAGGCATCAGCATGTCAAACAGCTCGTCATAAAGCTGTTTTTCCAGCGCCAGCGCCTTGCCTTTCGAGGTGAGGACTTTGTCTTCGTACTCTTTCAGTTCAGGAATGATGTAGCGTTCGGCGTTTTTCAACGTCTGGCGACGCACGTAGTGAATCGGCGCCAGGTGGCTCTGCCCGCGGCTAATCTGAATGTAGTAACCGTGTACCGCGTTATACCCCACTTTCAGGGTGTCGAGCCCAAGACGTTCGCGCTCGCGGATTTCCAGCTTGTCGAGATAGTCCGTCGCACCGTCGGCCAGCGCGCGCCATTCGTCCAGCTCTTCGTTGTAGCCTGGGGCAATCACGCCGCCATCACGCACCAGAACCGGAGGCGCATCGATAATGGCGCGCTCCAGCAGTTCGCGAAGCTCGGTAAATTCGCCCATGGTTTCGCGCAGTTTCTGTACTGGCGCGCTGTCAACGTCACTCAGCTGCGCGCGCAGTTCCGGCAGCTGCTGGAAAGCATGGCGCATCCGCGCGAGGTCGCGTGGTCGCGCTGTTCGTAGTGCCAGACGCGCAAGGATACGCTCCAGATCGCCTACCTGACGCAGGACCGGCTGCAGCTCGGTATAACGATCCTGCAGCGCGGCAATCGTCTGCTGACGGCAAACCAGCGTCTCGGTATTGCGGATCGGCATATGCAGCCAGCGTTTCAGCATGCGGCTGCCCATTGGCGTAACCGTACTGTCGAGGACCGACGCGAGCGTATTTTCTACGCCACCCGCCAGGTTCTGCGTGATCTCCAGGTTACGGCGCGTGGCGGCATCCATGATGATGCTGTCCTGCTGGCGCTCCATGGTGATAGATCGGATATGCGGCAGGGCGGTGCGCTGGGTATCTTTCACGTACTGCAGGAGGCAACCTGCCGCACACAGCCCGCGCGGTGCGTTTTCAACGCCAAAGCCAATCAGATCGCGGGTGCCAAACTGCAGATTCAGCTGCTGGCGCGCGGTATCAATTTCGAATTCCCACAGCGGACGACGGCGCAACCCGCGACGACCTTCAATCAGCGCCATTTCAGCGAAATCTTCGGCATAGAGCAATTCTGCAGGGTTGGTGCGCTGCAGTTCGGCAGCCATCGTTTCACGGTCAGCCGGTTCACTCAGACGAAAACGTCCGGAGCTGATATCCAGCGTCGCGTAGCCAAACCCTTTACCGTCCTGCCACAGCGCTGCCAGCAGGTTATCCTGGCGCTCCTGTAACAGGGCTTCATCACTGATGGTGCCAGGCGTGACGATGCGCACGACTTTGCGTTCCACCGGGCCTTTTGAGGTCGCCGGATCGCCGATCTGTTCGCAGATGGCAACGGACTCGCCCTGATTCACCAGCTTCGCCAGGTAGTTTTCTACCGCGTGGTGCGGGATACCTGCCATAGGAATGGGTTCGCCTGCCGATGCGCCACGTTTGGTCAGCGAGATGTCGAGCAGCTGCGATGCACGCTTAGCATCGTCATAAAACAGCTCGTAAAAATCGCCCATACGGTAAAACAGCAGGATTTCCGGATGCTGTGCTTTCAGCTTCAGATACTGCTGCATCATCGGCGTATGTGCGTCGAAATTGTCGATTGTGCTCATGGAGTTATGATGTCCATTTCTTTGAAAATAAACCGTTTTGATGGGCTCAATGGCCGTTTGTTCCTTCTATTGTCGCATGAAAAAAAGGTCCGGCGCAGAAAAATGTCGTGGCTTTACGAGGCATCTTCCGCCATTAATTCGATGACAATTTTTCCATGCTCCACGCCCACCCTGACTCGGGAATGGGTCGTAAATCCCGCTTTTTCAAGCCAGTCACCTTTTAAGCTCAGCGCCGCATGCACGCTGTAGCGCTTCGGTATCTTGGTATTGCGGTCTTCATGGCGCTTTCTAAAATATCCCACTTTTAAATGGCGGTAGGGTTTGTTGATAGCAAGTTCTTGCATAGGGTCTCCCGACAACACGGATAAAAGTCATTACTGATGCCTGTATAAAATACCAGTGATTGTCGGGCGGTGCAGGGCTAAAACTGGAATCAGGCTTCAGAAAACCGCATGCAAAAACTGAAATTCTGCATTGAAAGGTGTATTATTTTTGCACTTTATTGTTCGGTAAGTCGCTATGTCCGGTAAACGAATTTCACGCGAAAAAGAGACCATCGCGAAAATGATCGCGCTGTATCAGAAGCAGTGTCCTCAGGCCTCTGCGGAAGAGGGGCACTATCAGGCGCTAAATGCCTATGCCGATAAGCGCCTGGATAAATGCGTTTTCGGGGAGGAAAAGCCTGCCTGTAAACAGTGTCCGGTCCACTGCTACCAGCCTGCCAAACGCGAAGAGATGAAGCAAATTATGCGCTGGGCAGGCCCGCGAATGCTCTGGCGTCACCCGATTCTGACCGTCCGTCATCTGATGGATGATCGTCGTCCCGTACCGGAACTGCCGGAAAAGTATCGTCCGAAAAAGTGACCGGTTCAGCTTCTGAGCGGGCGGCAAATCACGTTCATGGCCAGCGCGCTGCAGAGCGGGAAGAGGGCCAGCAGCAGCCAGGGAAGCATCGCCTGCGTGGAGGGCACCAGGGCGCGATCCAACAGACTGCCAAACAGCAAATTCCCCGTCAGGACCGCGACTCCGCCAGCGGTGGCGAGTGCGCCATAGTGCGCCCCCAGCGTGGACTCTTCGGCAAACCTTGGGATCAGATCCTTTGCCGAGGGTACCAGCAGCATCTGCCCCAGCGTCAACAGCGTCACGAAACAGACCGACGGCAGCAGGCGCAGCCAGCCCTCTGGCGGTGCCGTCGACGCAAACATTGCCACACTTGCAAAGGCGGCGGAGAGCAGCAAAAAGCCCACCGGCAGGATCCTCACCGCGCCCACGCGCCGGGCGAAACGCGCCAGCGGCAGCTGTAACGCCACGATCAGGACAGAGGCCAGCATAAAAAGCGGGCCGAGATCTTTCTCGTTACCGCCGGAACGCTGGATCTCTACCGGCAACGCCAGATAGAGTTGGTTATAGCTCAAAAGCCACGAGCTATAGGCAATAATAAAGGCGACAAAGCGGGGCTGGCGGAATGTCGTCCACCAGGGAACGAGCTTCAGCGTCCGCGAGGCGTGGCGTGACGCGGGCAGGCAAAAGTAGAGCACCACCAGCGCAACGATAAAGACCCCTGCGCCCGCCAGCGCCACCTGGCGAAAGCCCAGGCCGGTGAGCAGGGCGCCGGCAACCGGGCCCAGTACCGCACCGAGTTCCCCGCAGACCGCAAAGAGCGCGAACCACTCCGCCCGGCTTCGTTTACCTTTCGCCTCGCTGTGCGTGCCCGCTTTCGCCAGCAATGCTTCAATCGACGGAGAAAACAGCGCGCCGCCCACGCCTGTCAAACATGCGCCCAGAATAATCGGCCACAGCGATCCTCCGAACGCCAGCAGCAGATACCCCGCAACGCGAACAATACAGCCGCTCAGGATAACGACTTTCGCGCCAAACCTGTCCGAGAGCGCGCCGCCGACGATAAACATCCCCTGCTGAGAGAAGGTGCGCAGGCCGAGGATCAGCCCGATCAGCCCGCCGGAGAGCAGCATGTCGTCGCGCAGGAATATCGCCAGGAAGGGAACAACGGCGTAAAAGCCGATGTTAAAAACAAACTGGCTACCCAGTAAGACGGGCGGCCAGAGCGTGGTGGCAGGGCGAAGGGGCATCGTTGTTCACTCGCCCCTAAACGATAAAGTGAATGTGCTTTTTGCCATGGAACGGTGAGATCTCAATTTTGGTTTTGACCCGGAAGACGTCCCAGAGCAGCGACTCGGACAGGATGTCCTGCGGTGTTCCCGTCGCCACAATGTGCCCTTTCTGCATCACAATCAGCGAGTCGCAGAACATCGAGGCGTGGTTGAGATCGTGGATGGCGACAATGCTGGTGACCGGTAATTCGCTGATCAACTGCATCAGCTGCATCTGATGATGAATGTCCAGGTGGTTGGTCGGTTCATCCAGCAGGATTTCCGTCGGGGTCTGGGCCAGCGCGCGGGCAATGTGGACGCGCTGACGTTCACCGCCGGAGAGGCTCAGCCAGCCCTGGTCGCTTTTATCCAGCATATCCACGCGCTGCAGAGCGGCGGTGACGGTTTCGTCATCGTGCGTGCTCCAGTTGGAAAAGGCGGAGTGGTGCGGAATACGTCCAAGTTTCACCACGTCGCGCACGCGCATGTTGGCGTCAGTCATGCCGTGCTGTTCCACGAAGGCGACCCGGCGGGCAAGCTGTTTTTTGGCGATGCGGGTAATGTCCTGTCCGTCCAGGGTGACGCAGCCAGCATCCGGGCGACGCAGCCCCGCGAGGATACGTAAAAGAGAGGATTTACCGCAGCCGTTAGGGCCAAGCAGTCCTACCGTTTCGCCCCGTGACACCTTCAGCGAGACGTCATTAACGATGACTTTTTTGCCGACCTTCCAGGTAATATTTTCCGCGCAGATGCTCATCACTTATTCCTTGAACGGTAAATAATCACGGCAAAGAAGGGGACGCCAACCAGCGCGGTGACCACGCCGACGGGCAGGCTTTGCGGTGCAATCAGCATGCGTGAGGCAATGTCTGCCAGCACCATCAGGATCGCGCCTGCCAGCGCGCTGGCAATCAGCAGCGTGCGGTGCAGCGGCCCGAACAGGAAACGCATCACGTGCGGCACCACCAGCCCGACAAAGCCGATTGACCCCGCCATGCTGACGATGGTTGCGGTAATCAGCGCGGTGGTGGTAAAGAGCGCCAGGCGCACCCAGGGAACGGCAATGCCCAGCGACGCGGCTGCGTCGTCACCGAACGTAAAGGCATCCAGCGCCCGGGAATAGTAGAGGCAAATGGCTAACCCAATCAGCACCACGACCAGTGCCAGCTGGAATTCAGGCCAGCGTACGCCGCTGAAGCTGCCCAGCAGCCAGAACATCACGTCGCGCGCCTGCTGGGCGCTGGCGGAGGTGCTGATGGTGTAGGCGGTAATGGCGTTGAAAAGCTGCGAGGCGGCGACGCCTGCCAGAATAGTACGTTCATTCCCGCCGCGCGCGCCGTTCGTCAGAAACGCGACAAACGCAAACGCGGCGAATGCCCCGGCGAAGGCACCGGCAGAAAGGGAGACCGCACCGGTGCCGATCCCCAATACGACAACAGAAACCGCCCCGGTCGACGCGCCCGCGGACACGCCGAGCACGTAGGGTTCCGCCAGCGCGTTCTTCAGCAAGCTCTGCAATACGGCACCGCAGATGGCCAGCCCCGCGCCGCAGCAGGCCGCCACCAGCGCGCGGCTCAGGCGAAAGTCCCAGATCACGCTTTCATAGATGCGAGTGAGCGGAACCTCGGTGAGCCCCATTTTATTGCTGATGGCGTAAAACACGTTATCAAGCGGGATGGACAGCTCGCCGACGCTGACGCTCAGGGCGATCACCAGAAATAGCAGTACCAGGGCGAGCAAAGCCGAGGTCGTCAGAACCAGGCTCTGCCGGGCCTGAAGAACGGCGATTGTCATCAGTTCAGCCCCAGCTTTCTGAGCTGTTCGCCGACCTGCTCAGCCCCGTAAATCGTGCGAATCGTCGGGTTCATGGCCTGACCGTCCATCACCACGATGTGGCCTTTTTTCACCGCGTCCAGCTGGCTGACGGCAGGATCGCTCTTCAGGAATTTGATTTTTTCTTCCGCGTTATCCAGCGCCCAGCGGTTGCGGTCCAGGCTGGAGACCACAATCACATCCGGATTGGCGGCAATAATGCTTTCCCAGCCCACGGTTGGCCATTCGGTCTCGGAGGTGATGGCGTTATGCCCGCCCATCAGGCTCGCAATAAACCCGGAGGGGCTATTTTTACCGCCTACGTAGGCGTCCGCAGAGGGGGATGAGCTGGAGAACCAGAAGACAAACGAGAGGTCTTTTTTGTTCTTGCCGAATTCCTTACGCAGGTCGGCCTCACGTTTTTTGAAATCGGCAATCACGGCCTGACCGCGGTCTTCAACGTTAAAGATTTTGGCGAAATCCTCAATCTCCTGATAGAGATACGTCATACCCCACAGTTTCTGGCGGCTGCCGTACATATCGCCCGTGGCTTTTTTGGTCGCGCACATGCCCGGTGACACGTAGCTGTTCACGCCCAGGGTCATCAGATCGTCGCGTTTTGCGACCTTGCTTTCCGGCCCCAGCAACAGCGGCGTTTGGGCGGGGACAAAGTCGGGATTTTGCGCAAGCACGGATTCAAGGGTAGGGATTTCGACCGTCAGGGTTTTGATTTTTGCGTTCTGTTCCGCGAGCTGCGGCAACACTTTCGTCGGCCAGAAGGCGCTGGCCTTCACCTTATCTTCCAGCCCCAGCAGGAGCAAGATTTCGACGGTATTCTGACCCAGGGCCACGACGCGTTCCGGCGCTTTGGTGAATGTCTCTTTATAGCCACAGTTTTCAATGGTCAGAGGATATGTGGTTGCCAGAGCAGAACTGACCGACGCAACCGCTAGGCCTAACGCGCAGATGACCTTCTTCATGAAACGCTACCCTTGATTAATATTATTATTGATGCAAATGAAACTCATTATTAAGGCGGAATTTTATACAGAGGAAACGATTTTGTGTCAATGAGGGACATTGCGCAGGGTAACGAAAGGCGGTGTCAGAGCAACACCGCCGGATTGGGGGGCTTAAACCAGGCTCTCTTTATCAATCCCGAGACGCTTCATGCGTGACAGCAGGGTGGTGCGTTTTAACCCCAGGCGCTGGGCGGCACCTTTTGGCCCGGCGACCACGCCGTTGGTCTCTTTCAGCACGCGCATAATGAGCTGATATTCATCTTCTCCCTCTTTCGCTGTCTCGGCGGCGGGCGCGGTTACGTCAGGAAGCGTAACTTCAGGCAGGGAGAGTTGCAGCACGTTTCCGCGCGTCAGCAGCACCGCGCGTTCGATGACGTTTTCCAGCTCGCGCACGTTGCCGGGCCATTCCATCGATGAAAGGGTACGCAACGTCTCGGCAGGAATACTGTCGATGTTTCGCCCCATCCGGCGCGCGATCTTCGCGGTAAAGGCTTTGACCAGCAGGGGGATATCTTCCGGGCGCTCGCGCAGCGGCGGCAGGAAGATCGGGAAGACGTTCAGACGATAGTAAAGGTCGCTGCGAAACTCGCGGTCGGCGACCATTTTTTTCAGGTCCCGGTTGGTGGCCGCAATCAGCCGCACGTCGGTCTGGATAAGCTTGTTGCTGCCAAGGCGCTCAAACTCCTGCTCCTGCAGGACGCGCAGCAGTTTCGGCTGTAGCTCCAGCGGCATATCGCCCACTTCGTCGAGAAACAGCGAGCTTTTGTCCG
The DNA here is from genome assembly GCF_003144775.1 of Enterobacter sp. CGMCC 5087. Classification (NCBI taxonomy): domain Bacteria; kingdom Pseudomonadati; phylum Pseudomonadota; class Gammaproteobacteria; order Enterobacterales; family Enterobacteriaceae; genus Enterobacter; species Enterobacter sp. CGMCC 5087. The sequence goes on from NZ_QFXN01000069.1 coordinate 34,150, forward strand.
CCAGCTCAAAACGGCCCAGCCGCTGGCTGCTGGCCCCGGTGAATGCGCCTCGCTCGTGGCCGAACAGATCGCTTTCCAGCAGTCCCGCAGGCATCGCGGCGCAGTTCATCTTTACCATCCGTCGGCTGTTGCGGTTGCTCAGGTTGTGGATGGCGCGGGCGATCAGCTCTTTGCCCGTGCCGGTTTCGCCCAGAATCAGCACCGTGCTGTCGCTCTGCGCCACCATCTCAACCTGCTTGAGCACGCTGTACATGGCGTCGCTGCGCCCGATGATTTCGCCAAACTCGCTGTCCACGTTGTTGAGCTGTTCGGTCAGGGCGAGGTTTTCGTCCACCAGCCGCTCCTTCAGACGGTGGATCTCCTGGTAGGCGAGGGCGTTATCCAGTGCGATAGATATACGCTCGGCAATCTGGCGCAGCAGCTTCAGGTTGGCGGTGGTGAACACGCCTTCCTCGCACTGCGCCAGCTTCAGCACGCCCAGCATGGTGTTACCGGACATCAGCGGCAGCAGGCACAGGGTCTGAATTTTATTGCCCCAGGTGTTAAACAGCATCCGCTCGTACGGCGCGACCGGGTCCTGCTCGTTCAGGTTGAGCAGGAGGATCTCTTTGCTTTTGAAGACCCGCTCAGAAAGGGTGCCCGCTTCGTCCACTTCGCTCTGCTCGTGCGCCGGGTTGGCTTCATCGAGATAATGCGTGGAGTAGATGTTCAGCTTGCCCTTGCGATGGCCGCGCAGCGCAATGCTGATGGCGTCTATTTTGAAATAGTGGTGGATCTCTTTCGAGACTTCGCTGACCAGCTCGTCCATGTCCAGGCGGGAGAGCACGGCGTTGGTGATGGCGACCAGAATGCGGAAGTTGTCGCGCTCGCGGCTCAGCAGGTCGTAATCGACGTTATTGGTGACGCGGCCTTGGATCTGCTCCGCGACGACGGCCACAATCTGGGTAAAGGTGTGCAGGCGCTCGTATTCCGCCTCGCTCCAGGGCTGGTCGGTCGTGCGGATAAACTCGCAGCCGCCAAAAATCTGGCCCTCAGCCGCCAGCGGCAGCATGCAGTAATGCCCGAAAGGCTGATAGAGGTCGCTCTCCGTCAGCTTCGGCCACGCCTGGCGGAACTCCGCAAAGCTGCAGTGCAGCACTTCAGGCCGGGAGAGTATGCGGCGCACCGGGCCATGCGCCAGATACGTTTCGTCTTCGTATTCAAACGTTTTGCCATTATCACGCGTCGAGTAGTAGCTCGCGCGCTGCGTTCCGCTATGCCAGAGCACAATCGCGGCGCTGTCCGCCAGCGCCGATTGCCTGACCAGCCGCGTCAGGGCATCGCTCAGCGCGCCGAGGTCGGGCTGCTGTAAAAGTGTGCGCGTGATGTCAAACAGGCCCTGCTGTCCAAGATCGCTCATCGGTGTATACGGCATATTGCTTTCCAATAGAAACTGGCAAAAAAGAGACATTCAGTGCTGACCGCTTTTGGCGCGGTTCTAGCAAATACGGGGTAAGGGTTCCGCGTGCGGCAGGTCAAGCGTCCGCTTCACGCCATAAAGTCCGGTCAGGCGCACCCCTTTGCGCTCAACCACTTCACCAATCATCGCCGCCTCTTTTCCTGACGGATGAGCCCGCAGCTGTTCAAGAACGGCTTCCGCGGCCGAGCGTTCAACGCCAATCACCAGTTTGCCTTCGTTGGCAAAGTTGAGCGGGTCCAGCCCCAGCAGTTCGCAAAGCCCACGAACGGCGGGCTTAACGGGCAGGCTGCGCTCGGTGAGTTCAATCCCGCATCCGCAGCTTGCCGCAAACTCATGGACCACGGCGTTGACACCGCCTCGCGTGGCATCCCGCAGGGCCTTCACGCCGGGAATACCGCGCAGCGTCTGAATCAGCGGGGTGAGTACCGCGCAGTCGCTGCGCAGTTCGCCGTCCAGCCCCAGGCCCTCGCGCAGGTTCAGGATGGTCGCCCCGTGGCAGCCCAGCGTGCCGGTCACGATCAGCACGTCGCCCACGCTGAGGCGCTGTGCGCCCCAGTGAATATCGGCGGGGATCGCGCCCATGCCGGCGGTGTTGATAAACAGCTTGTCGGCCGCGCCGCGCTGCACCACTTTGGTATCGCCGGTGACGATAGCTATCCCGGCCTCGCGCGCGGTCTGCGCCATGCTGTTGACCACTGTCGTGAGCGTCTCCATCGGCAATCCCTCTTCGAGGATAAACCCGCAGGAGAGGTAGCGCGGAACGGCACCGCTGACCGCCACGTCGTTGGCCGTGCCGCAGACGGCGAGCTTACCGATATCGCCGCCGGGGAAGAACAGCGGGTCAATCACGTAGCTGTCGGTGGAGAAGGCCAGCCTGTCGCCCTGCGCGGTGAGGGTGGCGAGGTCAATGCGCGCCTGGTCTTCCTGTTCGGCGAGCCAGGGGTTGTTGAAAGCTTCCATAAACAGCCGGTTAATCAACTGCTGCATCGCCTGTCCGCCGCTGCCGTGCGCCATTTCAACCGTATTCATGCTTCACTCTCCTGGTTGCGATACTGATACCACGCGGCACACGCCCCTTCGGAGGAGACCATCAGCGCGCCAAACGCCGTTTGCGGGTTACAGGTATTGCCAAATAATGGGCATTGATGCGGTTTGCATTTACCGGTAAGCACGTCGCCGCAGCGGGCCCGGGGATCGTCGCAAACCTGCTGCGGCTGCGGGCAGAAATGCGCTTCGGCGTCGAACGCGCGATAGGCTGACGTCAGGCGCACGCCGGATTCGGCAATCAGCCCCAGACCACGCCACTCGCTGTCGCCCTCAACGCTGAACACGTCGGCGATCGCCTGCTGCGCCCGTTCATTTCCCGCATCCGGCACCACGCGGCGGTACTGGTTTTCCACCGCACTCAGGGCCGCTATTTTCTGCTCAACCAGCATGGTCACACCTTGCAGTAGATCAAGTGGTTCGAAACCAGCGACCACTAACGGACGATTGTACTGTTCAGCGATAAAACCGTAGGCGTCTGTGCCAATCACCATGCTGACATGCCCCGGTGCCAGAAAGGCGTCAATGCCGTTTCCCGGCTCTTCCAGCAGGCTGCGCAGCGTGGGAATGAGCGTAATGTGCTGGCAGAAGAAGAAAAAATTCCCGACGCCGCGCGCTTTCGCCTGCTGCAGCGTGATGGCGGTGGCGGGCATGGTGGTTTCAAACCCCAGGCCAAAAAACACCACCTTGCGCGCGGGGTTGTCCTCCGCCAGCGTCAGGGCATCCATCGGCGAATAGACGATCCGGATGTCGGCCCCGCGCGCTTTCGCCTGCAGCAGCGAGCCGGTTTTCCCCGGCACGCGCATCGCGTCGCCAAAGGTGCAGAAAATGACGTCAGGCTGGCTGGCAATTTCGATGCAGCTGTCGATGCGCCCCATCGGCAGCACGCACACCGGGCAGCCGGGGCCGTGGATAAACTCGATGTTCTCCGGCAGCAGCTGGTCGAGGCCAAATTTGAAGATGGCGTGCGTATGTCCGCCGCACACCTCCATGATCCGCAAGGGGTTTTCCGCCGTGTAATCCAGCAGCGCGGCGCGCGTTTTCAGGTGCCCGATAAGCTGCAGCACCTGCTCGGGCGCGCGGTATTCATCAACGTAACGCATGGCTAAAGCTCCTCGCCGTACAGCAGCGCGCCCACGTCAGGCTCCACGTCGAACATGTTTTGCAATGCATCCAGCGTGTCGCGGGCTTCCGCTTCGTTAATCACGCTCATGGCAAACCCCACGTGGACGAGCACCCACTGGCCGAGACGCGATGCGCCCGTTTCATCGCTGCAGCCCACCAGCGTCAGGTCCACGTCGCGCAGGATGCCGCAGACCTCCACTTTGGCCTGGTTCCCGTCAATGGAATGGATTTGTCCCGGTACGCCTATGCACATCGTTCGCTCTCCAGCCAGTTCAGCCAGGCGTCCATGCCGTCGCCGCGCGTGGCGGAGACCAGCAGGATCTCAATCTCCGGATTCACTTCCCGGGCGCAGGACAGGCACTTGTCCACGTCGAAGTTCAGGTATGGAAGCAGGTCAACTTTGTTCAGCAGCATGATAGACGCGGCGGCAAACATATGCGGGTATTTCAGCGGTTTGTCTTCGCCTTCGGTCACCGAAAGCACCGCCACCTTGTGGCGTTCGCCCAGATCGAAGCTCGCCGGGCAGACCAGGTTGCCGACGTTTTCAATAAACAGAATGCCGTTATCCGCCAGCGGCAGACGCGGGGCGGCGTCGGCAATCATCTGCGCATCCAGGTGGCAGCCTTTGCCGGTATTGACCTGAATCGCCGGGGTGCCGGTTTCGCGAATGCGCGCCGCGTCGTTAACGGTTTGCTGGTCGCCTTCGATCACCGAGCAGGAGACGCGCTCGCTCAGGCGTTTGAGCGTTTCCGTTAATAACGTGGTTTTGCCGGAGCCGGGGCTGGAGACCAGGTTCAGCACCAGCTGTTTGCGGGCGGCAAAGCGCGCGCGGTTGCGGGCGGCGATCTGGTTATTTTTGTCCAGCACGTTGATTTCCACTTCCAGCATCCGGCGCTGGCTGATGCCCGGCGCGTGGGTACCCGCTTCGCCATGGCCGTAGTGCAGATCGCCCGCAGCGGAGCGTTGCGGGGCGAAGGTGATACCGGTTAAAGCCGCAGCTAGCCGCGGGGCAGGCGAAAAGGGCGCGGAGCGAAACGCGGAATGGGGACGGTGTTCATCCCCTTCTATATACAGGTTGCCTTCGGCGCAACCGCAGGTGCTACACATACTTTACTCCTTCTCGATTTCGAGGCGTTGGATCTGCATGCCGTCGTCCGCCACGATGCGAAGACCGGTGCTCTGACACTGCGGACAGCGCTGAACCTTTGATGACAGCAGGGTGACGTACTGCTGGCACTGCTCGCACCAGCACTCCGCCTGCTGCTCTTCAATATGGAGTTCGCAGCCTTCCGCCAGCGTGCCGCGACACACCAGCTCAAAACAGAAATGCAGGGCGCTGGGCTCGACGCAGGAAAACGCCCCGACCTTCAGCCAGACGCCGGTGACGCGCTTCGCGTGGTTTTGCACTGCCTGCTGTTCGATAAGTTCCAGAGCCCGCTGGCAGAGGGTGATTTCGTGCATGACGCCTCCTCAATGAATTGCGCCATTGAATGCAATAACGGTGCCAGCTTGATTTTTGTTAAGGCGTGACGATGTCAACGCTGTCGAAATGACACGTCGACACCGCGGCGTTGACAGCGGTTTTGTAATTAAATCTATTTAAAATCAGTAATATAAAAACTGGCATGAAATCTGCTTAACAACCGCTATCTCCATTAACCGGATACCTTCTATGACTATTTGGGAAATCAGCGAAAAAGCGGATTACATCGCGCAGCGTCATCAGCAGCTGCAGGACCAGTGGCACCTCTACTGCAACTCTCTGGTTCAGGGCATAACCCTCTCGAAAGCGCGTCTTCACCACGCGATGAGCTGCGCGGCGCAGGGCGACATGCGCTTCGTCCTGTTCGGCCATTTCATCATCAACGTTACCCTGGCGGACAACTTCAACAGCCACACCATTGAGTACCACCTCGAGACAAAAGACGGCGAAAAACAGTGTATTGCGAAGGCGCAGCTGATGGCCGACGGCATGGTGGACGGCCACGTCAGCAACCGCGATCGCCAGCAGGTGCTGGAGCACTATCTGGAAAAAATCGCGCCGGTCTATAACGGCCTGTACGCCGCCGTTGAGCACGATCTCCCGGTCAACCTGAAGCAGCTGATGGATGGAAATACCTCAGCGAACGTGGCCTGACTCCTGCGTGTCGAGAAGTGTCGACAAGACAGTTTTTCGTCAAAAATGACTATCACCAGAGGATAACCCGGTGAACCGTTTTGTAATTGCTGACTCGACGGTCTGTATTGGCTGTCGAACCTGTGAGGCGGCGTGCTCGGAAACGCATCGCCTGCATGGGCTGCAGTCCATGCCGCGCCTGCACGTCATGCGTAATGAAAAAGAGTCTGCCCCGCAGCTCTGCCATCACTGTGAAGACGCCCCCTGCGCGGGCGTCTGCCCTGTGAATGCCATCACCCGCGTTGATGGCGCAGTCCAGCTGAACGAAAGCCTGTGCGTAAGCTGCAAGCTGTGCGGCATTGCCTGCCCGTTCGGCGCGATTGAATTTTCCGGCAGCCGTCCGCTGCATATTCCGGCGAACGCCAACTCGCCAAAAGCCCCGCCCGCACCACCGGCTCCGGCACGCGTAAGTACGCTGCTGGACTGGGTGCCCGGCATCCGTGCCGTTGCGGTGAAATGCGACCTGTGCAGCTTCGATGAGCAGGGCCCGGCCTGCGTACGCACCTGCCCGACTAAAGCTTTGATTCTGGTTAACATTCGCGACATCGCCCGTACCAGCAAGCGTAAACGCGAGCTGACCATCAACAGTGATTTTGGCGATCTTTCTCTGCTACAGGCGCTTAACGAGGGGGCGAAATGAACGCGGCGATGATGATTACCAGCGCGGTAGCCTGTTTTGCTGGCGCCGCTGTTCTGGCGCTGATCTTCTCATTCCATAAAACCCTGAGCGGTGCGATCGCCGGGCTCGGCGGGGCGGTGGCTAGCCTGATGACGCTGGCAGCAGGCGGCGTTGTCCTGCTCGGCGGCCAGTCCGCTGAGACCGTGATGCCGCTGATTCGCCACACCGTTGAGATCGCGCCCCTGAACGCCATCTGGCTGGTGACGTTTGGCCTGTGCGGACTGTTTATCAGCCTGTTCAATATCGACTGGCACCGCCATCCGCACGCCAGGGCTAACGGCCTGCTGGTTAACCTGCTGATGGCGGCGGCGGTCTGCACCGTTATCGCCAGCAACCTCGGCGCGCTGGTGGTGATGGCGGAAATCATGGCGCTGTGCGGCGTGTTCCTGACGGGCTGCAGCGCCTCCGGCAAGCTGTGGTTTGCGCTGGGACGCCTAGGAACGCTGCTGCTGGCGCTGGCCTGCTGGCTGGTGTGGCACCGCTTCGGCACGCTGGATTTCTCTGCGCTCAACGGGCATCCGCTGGGGAACGACGTCTGGCTGCTGGGCGTGCTCGGCTTTGGCCTGCTCGCCGGCATCATCCCGCTGCACGGCTGGGTGCCGCAGGCGCATGCGAATGCCTCCGCGCCCGCCGCCGCGCTGTTTTCCGTGGTGGTGATGAAAGTGGGTCTGTTCGGGATTCTGGCGATTACGCTGACCGGCGGACAGCCGCCGCTGTGGTGGGGCGTCGTGCTGCTGATTACGGGCATGATCACCGCGTTCGTCGGCGGCCTGTACGCGCTGATGGAGCACAATATTCAACGCCTGCTGGCGTACCACACGCTGGAAAACATCGGCATCATCCTGCTCGGTATTGGCGCGGGGGTGACCGGGCTGGCGCTCAACCAGCCGGCGCTGATTGCCGCCGGTTTTATCGGCGGTCTGTATCACCTCGTCAACCACAGCCTGTTTAAAAGCACCCTGTTCCTCGGCGCGGGCAGCGTCTGGTTCCGCACCGGCCATCGGGATATCGAAAAGCTGGGCGGGATTGGCAAAAAGATGCCCGTCATTTCGCTGGCGATGCTGGTGGGTCTGATGGCAATGGCCGCGCTGCCGCCGCTGAACGGCTTTGCCGGGGAGTGGGTGATCTACCAGTCCTTCTTCGCGCTCGGCCAGAGCGACGCATTTATCGCACGCCTGCTCGGCCCGCTGCTGGCGGTCGGTCTGGCGATAACCGGGGCGCTGGCGGTGATGTGCATGGCGAAAGTCTACGGCGTGACCTTCCTCGGCGCGCCGCGCACCCGCGAAGCGGAAAACGCCTGCTGCGCACCGTTGTTGATGGGCGTGAGCGTGGTCGCGCTGGCGCTGTGCTGTATCGCGGGCGGCGTCGCCGCGCCGTGGCTGCTGCCGCTGCTGGGCAACGCCATTCCGCTGCCGCTGACCGTGGCGAATACCACCGTCTCTCAGCCCATGATCGCGCTGCTGCTGATTGGCGCACCGCTGCTTCCGTTCGTACTGATGCTGTTCTTCAAGCGCGACCGGCTCGCCTCCCGCTCGCGCGGTGCGGCGTGGGCCTGCGGCTACGAACACGAACAGTCGATGGTTATCACCGCCCACGGTTTTGCCATGCCGGTGAAGGAGAACTTCGCCGCCGTGCTGAAGCTGCGCCACTGGCTGAACCCGGTGGGCTGGGTACCCGGCTGGCAGAGCGCCGCCGCGCCCGCGCTGTTCCGCCGTCTGGCGGTCATCGAGCTGGCGGTGCTGGTGGTCATTGTGATTTCACGAGGAGCCTGACATGAGTCTGTTACTGGCAATTCTTCAGGCGCTGGTGCTGTTCGCCGCCGCGCCGCTGCTGTCGGGCATCACGCGCGTGGCGCGCGCCCGGATGCACAACCGTCGCGGGCCCGGGGTGCTCCAGGAGTACCGCGATCTCTTTAAACTGCTCTCCCGTCAGAGTGTGGCCCCGGACGCCGCAGGCTGGGTCTTCCGCCTGACGCCGTTTGTGATGGTGGGCGTGATGCTGACCATCGCCACCGCGCTGCCGGTGGTGACGGTGGCGTCGCCGCTGTCCGTGCTTGGCGATCTGATCACGCTGATTTACCTCTTCGCCATCGCCCGCTTCTTCTTTGCGATTGCGGGCCTGGACACCGGGAGCCCGTTTACCGGCATCGGTGCCAGCCGCGAGGCGATGCTCGGCGTGCTGGTCGAGCCGATTCTGCTGCTGGGGCTGTGGGTTGCCGCGCAGGTCGCGGGTTCCACCCACATCAGCTTTATCACCCACACCGTTTACCACTGGCCGGTGTCCCGCTCGATCCCGCTGGTGCTGGCGCTGTGCGCCTGCGCGTTCGCCACGTTTATTGAGATGGGCAAACTGCCGTTCGATCTGGCGGAAGCCGAGCAGGAGCTGCAGGAGGGGCCGCTTACCGAGTACAGCGGCTACGGCTTCGCGGTGCTGAAGTGGGGCATCAGCCTCAAACAGCTGGTGGTGCTGCAGATGTTTGTCGGCGTCTTCTTCCCGTGGGGGCAGATGACGCACTTTTCCGCGGGCGGTCTGGTGCTGGCCGTCGTGGTTGCCGCCCTCAAGCTGCTGGTCGGCGTGCTGGTGATTGCCCTGTTTGAAAACAGCATGGCGCGCCTGCGTTTTGTGGAAACGTCGCGCATCACCTGGGCCGGTTTTGGTTTTGCATTTTTAGCGTTCGTCTCCTTGCTGGTGGCGTGATTAAAGAGAGTATTTATGTCTGAAGAAAAGAAAGGTCAGCAGTATCTCGCCGCGTTGCATCAGGCTTTCCCCGGCGTGGTGCTGGAGGACTCCTGGCAAACCAAAGACCAGGTAACCGTCACCATTAAGGTGAACTATCTGCCGGAAGTGGTGGAGTTTCTGTACTACCAGCAGGGCGGCTGGCTGTCGGTGCTGTTCGGCAACGACGAGCGCCAGCTGTGTGGCAACTATGCGGTGTACTACGTGATGTCGATGGAGCAGGGCGAAAAGTGCTGGCTCACCGTGCGCGTCGAAGTCGACCCGGCTAAGCCGGAATACCCGTCCGTCACGCCGCGCGTGCCCGCCGCCGTCTGGGGCGAGCGCGAAGTGCGCGACATGTACGGCCTGGTGCCGGTCGGCCTGCCGGACGAGCGCCGCCTGGTGCTGCCGGACGACTGGCCGGACGAACTCTATCCGCTGCGCAAAGACAGCATGGACTACCGCCAGCGCCCGGCGCCGACCACCGACAGCGAAACCTACGAGTTTATCAACGAGCTCGGCAGCAAGAAGAACAACGTGGTGCCGATCGGCCCGCTGCACGTCACCTCCGACGAACCGGGCCACTTCCGCCTGTTCGTCGACGGCGAGAACATCATCGACGCCGACTACCGCCTGTTCTACGTCCACCGCGGCATGGAAAAGCTGGCGGAAACCCGCATGGGCTACAACGAAGTGACGTTCCTCTCTGACCGCGTGTGCGGCATCTGCGGCTTCGCCCACAGCACCGCCTATACCACCTCGGTGGAGAACGGCATGGGGATCGTGGTGCCGGAGCGCGCGCAGATGATCCGCGCCATTCTGCTGGAGGTGGAGCGCCTGCACTCGCACCTGCTGAACCTCGGCCTGGCCTGCCACTTCGTCGGCTTTGACTCCGGGTTTATGCAGTTCTTCCGCGTGCGCGAGGCGTCAATGAAGATGGCGGAGATCCTCACCGGGGCGCGTAAAACCTACGGCCTGAATCTGATTGGCGGGATCCGCCGCGACCTGCTGAAGGACGACATGATCCAGACCCGCCAGCTGGCGCAGCAGATGCGCCGCGACGTGCAGGAGCTGGTGGACATGCTGCTCAGCACGCCAAACATCGAGCAGCGTACCGTCGGCATCGGCCGCCTTGACCCGGAGATCGCCCGCGACTTCAGCAACGTCGGCCCGATGGTGCGCGCCAGCGGCCACGCCCGCGACACGCGTGCCGATCACCCGTTCGTCGGCTACGGCCTGCTGCCGATGACCGTGCACAGCGAGCAGGGCTGCGACGTCATCTCGCGCCTCAAGGTGCGCATCAACGAGGTGTTCACCGCCCTGAACATGATCGACTACGGCCTCGATAACCTGCCGGGCGGCCCGCTGATGGTGGAGGGCTTCACCTACATTCCGAACCGCTTTGCCCTCGGCTTTGCCGAAGCGCCGCGCGGGGACGATATCCACTGGAGCATGACCGGCGACAACCAGAAGCTCTACCGCTGGCGCTGCCGCGCGGCCACCTATGCCAACTGGCCAACCCTGCGCTATATGCTGCGCGGCAACACGGTTTCCGATGCGCCGCTGATCATCGGTAGCCTCGACCCGTGCTACTCGTGCACCGACCGCATGACCGTGGTGGACGTGCGCAAGAAGAAAAGCCAGGTGGTGCCGTACAAAGAGCTTGAGCGCTACAGCATCGAGCGTAAAAACTCGCCGCTGAAATAAGGACTCGCCATGTTTACCTTTATCAAAAAAGTAATCAAAACGGGCACGCAGACCCGCAGCTATCCGCTGGAGCCGATGCCGGTGGATAAAAACTTTCGCGGCAAGCCGGAGCACAACCCGCAGCAATGCATAGGCTGCGCGGCCTGCGTCAACGCCTGTCCGTCGAACGCCTTAACGGTCGAAACGGATCTCAAAACCGGCGAGCTGGCCTGGCAGTTTAACCTCGGGCGCTGCATCTTCTGCGGCCGCTGCGAGGAGGTCTGCCCGACGGTCGCCATTCGCCTGTCGCAGGAATACGAGCTGGCGGTGTGGAAGAAGGAGGACTTTCTGCAGCAGTCGCGCTTTGACCTGTGCAGCTGCCGCGTCTGCCAGCGCCCGTTTGCCGTGCAAAAAGAGATCGACTACGCCATCGCGCTGCTGCAGCACAACGGTGACGCCCGCGCGGAGCATCACCGTGAAAGCTTTGAGACCTGCCCGGAGTGCAAGCGTCAGAAGTGCCTGCTGCCGTCCGACCGTATTGATATCACCCGCCATATGAGAGAGGCCAGCTGATGGAAAATTTACTCGGCCCGCGAGACGCTAACGGCATTCCTGTGCCGATGACGGTGGAGGAGTCCATCGCCAGCATGAAGGCGTCGCTGCTGAAAAAAATCAAACGCTCGGCCTATGTCTACCGCGTGGACTGCGGCGGCTGCAACGGCTGCGAGATTGAGATCTTCGCTACGCTGTCGCCGCTGTTTGACGCCGAGCGCTTCGGCATCAAGGTGGTGCCGTCCCCGCGTCATGCGGACATTCTGCTGTTTACCGGGGCCGTCACCCGCGCCATGCGCTCGCCCGCGCTGCGCGCCTGGCAGTCCGCGCCGGACCCGAAAATCTGCATCTCCTACGGGGCCTGCGGCAACAGCGGCGGTATCTTCCACGACCTTTACTGCGTCTGGGGCGGCACCGACAAAATCGTGCCGGTGGACGTCTACATTCCGGGCTGCCCGCCAACGCCTGCCGCGACGCTGTACGGCTTCGCGATGGCGCTTGGCCTGCTGGAGCAGAAAATCCACGCCCGCGAGCCGGGCGAGCTGGACAACCGGCCTGCGGCCATCCTGCACCCGGACATGGTCCAGCCGCTGCGAGTGAAGATTGACCGCACGGCGCGCAGGCTGGCGGGCTATCGCTACGGGCGTCAGATAGCCGATGATTATCTGCGCCTGCTGAGCCAGGGCGACCATCAGGTGGCGCGCTGGCTGGAGGCGGAAAACGATCCGCGTCTCAATGAGATCGTGGCGAACCTGAACAGCATCGTGGATGAGGCGCGTATCCGATGAGTGAAACGGTGGTGTTCAGCCAGCTGAGCCGTAAGTTTATTGATGAGAACGATGCCACGCCCGACGCGGCGCAGCAGGTGGTCTATTACAGCCTGGCGATTGGGCATCACCTCGGGGTGATTGACTGCCTGGAGGCGGCGCTGAGCTGCCCGTGGCCCGAATACCTGGCATGGATCGCCACGCTGGAGGAGGGCAGTACGGCGCGGCGCAAGATGGAGGGCGTGCCGAAGTACGGCGAGATCGTCATCGACGCCAACCACATTGCAATGCTCGCCAACGCCTTTGACGCGGCGCTCGGCAGGCAAACCCCCGAGCAGCAGTCGTGGAGCAAAACGCTGCTTAGCATGCTGCACGATATTCATCAGGAGAGCGCCATCTACCTGATGGTGAGGAGATTACGTGACTGACGTTTTACTGTGTGTCGGCAACAGCATGATGGGCGACGACGGCGCGGGCCCACTGCTGGCAGAGATGTGCGCCGCGAATCCGCAGGGCAGTTGGGTGGTGATTGACGGCGGCAGCGCGCCGGAAAACGACGTGGTCGCCATCCGCGAACTGCGCCCGGAGAGGCTGTTAATCGTCGATGCCACCGATATGGGGCTGAACCCGGGCGAAATCCGCCTGATTGACCCGAACGACATCGCCGAGATGTTTATGATGACCACCCACAATATGCCGCTGAACTACCTTGTCGATCAGATCAGGGACGACGTGGGCGAGGTGCTCTTTTTGGGAATTCAGCCGGATATCGTTGGGTTTTATTACCCGATGACGCCGCCGGTGAAGGAGGCGGTGGAACGGGTCTATTCACGGCTTGCGGAGTGGGTTGGGGACGGTGGTTTTTCTCAGCTCTGAGCAGTGCCAAACCCCTCTCCCTGTGGGAGAGGGAGAGGGGTAAGGACAGGCTACTCCAGATCCGCCCCGTTACTCGCAATCACCTTCTTATACCATCCGAACGATTTCTTGCGTTTCCGCTCCAGCGTGCCGTTTCCGGCGTCGTCGCGGTCAACGTACACAAACCCGTAGCGCTTGCTCATCTCGCCCGTTGAGGCGGCCACCAGGTCAATGCAGCCCCAGGTGGTGTAGCCCATCAGCGGCACGCCGTCCTCAATCGCGTCGCCCATCGCGCGGATATGCTCGCGCAGATAGCTGATGCGGTAGTCGTCGTTGATCTCGCCGTTTTCATCAATGACGTCCTTCGCCCCGAGGCCGTTTTCCACCAGGAACAGCGGCTTCTGGTAGCGGTCGTACATCATGTTCATGGTGATGCGCAGGCCGAGAGGGTCGATGCCCCAGCCCCATTCGCTCACCTGAATATGCGGGTTGCGCAGGGACTTCACGATGTTCGCCGCGCTGGTGTTGCCCGCGTTCATGTCCGCCGACGCGCAGCGCGAGGCGTAATAGCTGAACGAGACAAAGTCGACGGTGTTTTTCAGCAGGTCGTCGTCGCCCGGATCTTTCACAATCACCACGCCTTTCTCGCGGAACACGCGGGCGGAGTAGGCCGGATAGCTGCCGCGCGCCTGCACGTCGATAAAGAACAGGTTCTCGCGGTCTTTCTCCAGCGCCATCCACACGTCTTCCGGCTTGCAGGAGTAGGGGTAGAAATTGCCGCCCGCCAGCATGCAGCCCACCTGGTTTTCCGGGTTCACCTCGTGGGCGATTTTGGTTGCCAGCGCGCTCGCCACCAGCTCGTGGTGCGCGGCCTGGTATTTCACCTGGTCTTCCTTTTCGCCTTCCTCAAACACCAGCCCCGCGCCGGAGAACGGGCTGTGCAGCATGATGTTGATTTCGTTGAAGGTCAGCCAGTATTTCACCAGCCCGTTAAATTCTTCAAAGCAGGTGCGGGCGTAGCGGGCGAAGAAATCGACCATCCTGCGGTTGCGCCAGGAGCCGTATTCCGTCACCAGGTGCATCGGCACGTCGAAGTGGCAGAGCGTTACCAGCGGCTCGATGTTGTACTTTTTGCACTCCTCGAACACCGCGCGGTAGAAGGCAATGCCCTCTTTGTTCGGCAGCGGTTCGTCGCCGTTGGGGTAGAGGCGGCTCCAGGCAATTGAGGTGCGGAACACCGTAAAGCCCATCTCCGCCATCAGGGCGATGTCTTCTTTATAGCGATGGTAAAAATCAATCGCTTCGTGGCTCGGGTAGAACTCGTCGTCACGCAGCGAAAAACGCTTTTCCTTACCGATCTTCACCGCCAGGCGATTCGCGCCGTGGGGGATCATATCGATGGTCGTTAGTCCTTTGCCGCCTTCACGGTAAGCACCTTCACTCTGGTTGGCGGCAAGCGCGCCGCCCCATAAAAATCCTTGTGGAAAAACAGACATTCTTACCTCGCTTTCAATTTATGCTTTTGCTGCGTTGTTCTGTACCGGTGCGGTCTGCAGGGCGCGCGCTTTTTCAGCCTCGTCTTCGACCGGGATATCCTCAAACCCTAAAAGCAGGGTCAGAACAAACGACAGCACCACTGCCAGCCCCATCACGCCGAACACCCAGACGATGGTCATCGGGTTGGCCGGGTCAAAGAACTGCACGCTGGTGAACAGCCCCGGTGCCGCCATCGAGTGGCTGGCAAGACCGGCCATGCCGGCGACCGCCCCGCAGATAAAGCCGCTGATCAGGCTCGCAATCAGCGGACGTTTCAGACGCACCGCCACGCCGTACAGGGCCGGTTCAGAGATCCCCGCCATAATGGCGGAGGCTGCCGCCGCCAGCGCCGTCTGGCGCAG